>JAGRBM010000330.1 GCA_020434085.1 Chrysiogenia bacterium
CCGCAATCAGATAGATGGTTGAAGAACGGATTGCTCTTGGCACCTGGCTCCCGCCTCGCTTGGTTCGGCCCACGCCGGGGACCATAGCACGGGGTGAGGCGGCATCACCAATCGATTGCCAAGCCCCGGGCCGGGCGGGCAGAATTGTGAGTATGGGCGACCCGGCCAAAGGGGCCCCGGTCAGGAGAAGCGGACATGATCTACGACAAGCACTTTCGCGAGGGAAGCGTGCCCGAGCAGCTCGATCTGAGCGGCGAGTGGATTGTGCGCGGCCTGATCGGACGGCTTCCGCCGCTGCGCGTGCTGCTTCAGAAGAAGGTCTTCCGCTCTCGCAGCGCGAGCGATATTCGCGGCCACAACCAGTTTCTGGGATTCCTCTCAGTCGCCCCGTTCTATGTCGAGCGCGGCCCCAGCGAGATCGAGCCGGACCTGGAAGTCATCAAGATCATCTACGATGTGCCCGGCAACCCGGGCATTGTCCGGCGACTGACCGACGAGATCCGCCAGCTCGATGACGGCAACTACCTGGGCCGGGGCATTTACAACTTCCCCGGCGTGGGCGCGCGCAACACCTTCTGGTTCACCGTCGAGCGCCCCTGAACCCTCCGGGGCCATCAAAGCATCCATATCTGCACAGACGCCCCAAACCCGGGCGCTCTGGGCAGCGTCTTGCTGCTCAACCGGCGCTGGGTTAAGAGTGGGCGCACTTCAAGCATGCCCCGAAACAAACCGGGCGCACGCCGGACAAAGGTTACGAGCATGGCAACGGCCCAAGACGTACTTAGCGACATCAAGAAGAAGATCACCGAGATCGACGCCGACGAGCTGAGCCGCCGCATGAAGGCGGGCGAGGAGTTCGCCCTCATTGACGTGCGTGAGCGCGAGGAGTTCGAGACCGGGCAGATTCCCGGCGCGACTTTTATCCCGCGCGGCTTTCTTGAAATGCGCGTCGAGGACGCCGTCCCCGACAAGTCGGCCAAGGTCGTGCTCTATTGCGCCGGCGGCAACCGCAGCGCCTTTGCCGCGCGCGACCTCGAAGCAATCGGCTACACCGACGTGGAGAGTCTCATCGGCGGCATCAACGGCTGGAAGAACAAGGGTTATGCCATCGACGTGCCCAAGGTCCTCTCGCCCGACGATCGCCAGCGCTATTCGCGCCACCTGCTCATCCCCGAGGTGGGCGAGGAAGGCCAGCAGAAGCTGCTCGACGCCAAAGTTCTGCTCATCGGCGCCGGCGGCCTGGGCTCTCCCGCAGCGTTCTACCTGGCCGCTGCGGGCGTGGGCACGCTGGGCATCGTCGACAACGACGTCGTGGACGTGACCAATCTCCAGCGCCAGATCCTCCACACCCAGGAGTGGGTCGGAAAGCCCAAGGTGGACTCGGCCTATGAGCGCCTGCATGCGCTCAACCCGGACATCACCATCAACAAGTACGAGATGCACCTCAATAGTGAGAACGTCGTCGAGCTGTTCAAGCAGTACGACATGGTGCTCGATGGCTGCGACAACTTCTCGACGCGCTATCTTGTCAACGATGCGTGCGTGATGCTGAACATCCCGAACGTGCATGGCTCGATCTATCGCTTCGAGGGACAGGCCACGCTCTTCCACCCGCACAACGGGCCCTGCTACCGCTGCCTGTATCCCGAGCCCACGCCCCCCGACATGGCGCCCTCGTGCGCCGAGGCCGGCGTGTTGGGTGTGCTGCCCGGCATGATGGGAATCATCCAGGCCACCGAAGCAGTGAAATTCATCCTGGGCCAGGGCAAGACCCTGAACGGCCGCCTGCTCAAGTACGACGCCCTCGATATGGCGTTCAAGGAATACAAGCTCCGGCGCGATCCCGAGTGCCCGATCTGCGGCGAGAAGCCCACGATCACCAAGCTCGAAGACCTCGAGTGGAGCTGCCAGGTGGCCTGAGCTTTCGCGCGTTCAAAACAGAAAGCCCGGCCAGATGGCCGGGCTTTTTCTTTGCTGGTCACAAACAAACTAGTTCGCAGCCGCTTTGTCGGAAATCTTCTGCTCCGAACCTTCGGGCAGGTAGAGCACGCGGCTCACGCGCAGGCCGTCGATGGCTTCGACGCGCAACGTGGCGCCCTCGATCTCGGCCTTGTCGCCGACCTTGGGACGGCGGCCGATGCGTCCGAAGACGTAGCCGCCGATGGAGGTGTAGTCCTCGTCGGGCAGGTTGAGGCCCAGGCGCTCGTTCACTTCCTCGATCGTGACCATTCCATCGATGGAGTAGCGGCCGCCCGAGCGTTCCTCAAAGGGAGTCTCGGGTTCGTCGAATTCATCGGAGATCTCGCCCACGAGTTCTTCGAGCACGTCTTCCATCGTGACGAGGCCCGAGACGTCGCCGAACTCGGAAACCACGATGGCCATGTGCGCCTTGTCGCGCCGAAGGGCCGCCAGCAGGTCGGGCAGGCGCATCTCTTCGCGGACGAAGGTGGGCGGGCGCATCAGGTCGGTCACCCGGAAGGGTCCGTCGTCTGAATCGGCGAGGCGCTCGATCATATCCTTGACATGAATCGTTCCGATGATGTGGTCGTCGGTCTCGCGGTAGACGGGGTAGCGCGAGTACTCGCTGTCGGCCATGAGTTTGAGGAGTGCATCCATGGTCACGTCCTCGCGCACGGCTTCCATGTCGGTGCGCGGGCACATGATTTCCTCGGCTGTGCGGTCGGTGAACTCGAGCACCGAGTGGATGAGCTCTTCCTCGCTGGCCTCGAGCACGCCGTGGCGCTTCGAGGCTCCCACCAGGTGTTTGAGTTCCTCTTCGGACTGCACCATCCGGTGACCGGCCAGTACGGGGCTCTCCTGACCGAGCGAGCCGGCCAGCGCATCCACGCCGGCATTGAGCAGGGCCAGCAGCGGCGTGAGCGCCACGGCCATGAGGTGCACCGGCCAGTAGAGCCAGAGCGAGACACGCTCGGGACTGGCCAGGGCCACGATCTTGGGGACCTGCTCGCCCAGTACGAAGTGCAGGGTGACCAGCACGGTGAGCGAGAGGGCGATGGCGATGGCGTAGCTGAAGCCGCCCGGGTAACCCATGAACGCACCGGCCAGGGCCTCGACGCTCACCCACCCCAGCATCACGGTCGCCAGGGAGATGCCCACCTGCGTGGTGGCACTGTACTTTTCTGCCTTGTCGAGAAGTTTGAGCAGACGGCGGGCGCGGCGGTTGCCGGCATCAATCATCTCCTGCACGCGAAAGCGCTGGAGACCTGAGAACCCAAGTTCCGCGGCCACGAACACGCCGTTGGCGAGCACGAGGCCGAGGATCGTAAAAAGGGTGGAGATGAGCTGGTCGGGGTCGTCGTCCATCTGAGTCCGAGTAATTCTAGCGGAGCCTTGCCGCGCTGCGCAACACTCATTTATCCCGGCGGAGCCAGGCAGGGATAATTTGCCCGTCGGGTGGCGCAAGGGCGCTTCGGATGCCGCCTCCTTGACCTGCCGCCAGCGCGCTGGCTAGTTTGCGCGGCGCCAGACACCTTCTGGGGAGAAACTCTCATGCCTCCTGTGCGCGCAACCCAGCTCCGAGTGGGCAATACCATCGAACTCGACGGCAAACTCTGCACGATCATGAAGGTCGAACACCGCACCCCCGGAAAGGGCAACGCAGTCATCCAGACCCGCCTGCGGGACATCGACTCGGGCAACAGCTTCGAGCAGCGTTTTCGCAGCACCGAGAATGTCGAGAAGGTCTCCCTCGACCATCGCAAGATGGAGTTTCTCTACGCCGATGGTACGAAGTACCACTTCATGGACAATGAGAGCTACGAGCAGATGGAGCTCGACGAAGACTGGCTCGGCGATGCGCCCAGCTACATGCTCCCCAACACCCAGGTGGAGATCGCGCTCTACAACGGACGCGCCATCGGCATCGAGCTGCCCACGTCCGTCGAACTGACCGTCGCGGAGACCGAGCCCGCCATCAAAGGCGCCACCGTGACCGCCTCGAAAAAGCCGGCGACCATGGAAACCGGGCTCGTTGTGCAGGTCCCCCAGTTCGTGGACAAGGGCACGGTCATCAAGGTCGACACCCGTGATGGAACCTACATGGACCGCGTGAGCTGAGTCGCGCTTTCCATTCAACAAGGCACAAAAAAAGCCGGGCACAAAGCCCGGCTTTTTCATGAATTCAATCCGGCCGATTACTCGTCGTCGCCCATCGCTTCGACCTTCTGCTCAAGCTCGCGGATGCGACTACGCAGGCGCTCGATCTCGCTCTGGTACTCGGCCTCCGCCATGGGGGCGCCACCGCCCTCGCGACGGAAGATCTTGTCGACGTACTGGCGAACCTTGTCATCGAGATTGTGCTGAAACTCTTCGAGGTTGTTCTGACGGGTCATGAAGAACTCGGTGAGCAGGTTGCGGTATTCGTCCGCGGTCAGCTCGCTGCGGTTCATCAGGCGCTTGATCTGCTTTTCAGTTTCATCGCGCAGGTGCGTGACGCGCTCGGCACCTTCGTTGATCGTGCTCTGGAGGAAGTCCTGACCGCTCTGGATGATCTTGCGCAGTGCCGAGAGGGGAAGGATCGACTTGTTCTTCTTCTCTTCCTCGAAAATGATCTGTGTGAGCGTAACGCTCGTAATGTCCTGGTTGGTCTTGTTGTCGATGATGGTGACGTCTTCACCGCCCTTGACCATGTTGGCGATCTCGTCGAGTGTCACGTAGCAGCTCTTCTGCGTGTCATAGAGCTTGCGGTTGGGATAGCGCTTGATGACGCGCGGCTCGGCGGTGGTCGATTCAGGCATGTTGTCAGACTCTCCTTAAGCACCCGGAAATCAGCGGGGTTCCCACCGCCTAACGCAACGCGCCGAGAGGGGGCACAACCGGATGCTCCTACCAAAGAGTCGAGTACCACAATCTGACGCAGGTGGTCAAGATCCCGACACCTATTGGGGGGCGCCGAAGTGCCGGAAACAACTTTGGATTTCAGCAGATTTCCGCTATAAAGCCCCCGGAAGGCGACTTGCAGAGTATGCGGCATGACGGGCCGCGTACGAGCGGTTTCGGGTGGTACAGGCGCCCGGTGTTTCGGCTTTGCCAGTCGCCTACCGCACGGTGAGGGCGCTCGCTTCGTTGGCGGGAATGAACTTCCACTTTCGGGGCCGCGTGCCAAAGGGTTCCTTGCGTACGACATGATCGTTCAGTGCCCAGAGTGCCGCACGAAATTCAAGCTTGCCGATGAGAAGGTGACACCCAAAGGGGTGAAGATCCGCTGCTCGAGCTGCAAGCATGTGTTCGTCGTGCACAAGGAAGGGGAGGTGCCGCCCGCTGCGCCTGCCGCGCCGGCTTCCACCCAGACCGGTTTCTCCGTCGATGACTTCGGCACCGGTGCCGACAGCAGCGACGTATTCAGCGACAGCGATTTCACCGATGGCCCGCTGGGGCAAACGCGTCCGCCAGAGCCGGGCGCCGCGCGTCCGGATCGTCCCAAACGGCCCGGCCCCGGTGAGGCACCGCCCCCCAGGCCGCCGGTCAAACCCGCAACCCAGGACAATGTCTTCAATATCGACGACGTGGACTTTTCCGTCGGTCGAAAGATGGAAGTCGATCTGGGCGCCGATGCCCCGGCGCCATCAGCTCCTGCAGCGCCGCCCTCGGCGCCCACTGCACCGTTCGCGCATGAAAAGGGCGAGTTCGACAATCTCGACGAGCTCTTTGGCCCCAAGAAGGGCGGGGCCGCTGCTCCGCCACCGCCTCCCGCAGCGCCTGCGCCGCAGGCTCCCCCACCGCCGCCACCGGCGCCCGCACGCAGCGGGGACACCGATCCTTTCGGCGATGCGATGACGCTCGATACCTCGGCCAAGGCGGCTCCCAGCGCGCCGCCCGCCAGCTCCGGTGATCCCTTCGGCGACCTCTTCGATAGCGGGAACGCTCCCGCGTCCGCCCCCTCTGGCAACGACAGTTCGGCTGAGTCGATGCTGACCGAAGAGTCGGACATGGCATCGTCGGGCCTCGAAACGGAGGCCGAAGCCCCTTCGCCGGAGCCCGGCACCGGCACGGGCGAGGAATTCGATACACTGATCTCCGGCACCGACGACTTTTTCGGTGGCGGGGGCGGCGACGCGGGCGAGAGCTTCGACGAAGGCGAGGGCGCGCCACCGCACTCACGCAGCGAACCGGCGCTCCAGTGGGGCAATCAAAAGAAGATGCAGAACGTGGCGCCTCCATCTGCGCTGCCCAAGGTCATCGGAGCGGTGGTGTTGCTGCTGGTTCTCATCTGCGGCTGGCGCGCAAGCGTCGAATACATGCCGCAGCTCTATCTGGATTCGGGAATGGAATACGAGGAAGTCGTGGCGCTACGCGGGATCATCCCGTTCCCGGCCAATCCCGACTTTCCCCCGCCGCCGAAGTTCTGGGACCTGACTGTGAGCAAGAGCTTCACCATCGTCAACCAGTTCGGCAAGGAACTCTACGTGGTTGAGGGAGAAGTGAAGAACATCGGTACGCGAAGTCGCAGTTTCTTCCAGCTCGAGGGGCAGGCCCTCAGCGCGACCAACAAGGAAATCGGATTGCAGGAAACCGTTTTCGCCGGGAACATCCTGGACGTCGAGGCGCTCAAACGACTTCCCATTCCGCAGGTGCGCGCCAAGCTTCAGGTCAAAATCGGCGGCGGCGGAATCAACTTTGCCGTCAAACCCGGCGCCTCCGTGCCGTTCATGATGGTGTTCCCGGAACTGGCAGAAAAAGCGGCGAACGTGCACATCATTCAGGTTCAGGCCGACCTGGCTGAGCAATAAGCAAGCGTCTTAATTTTTGAACAAAAGATCGATCCCAGCGTGAGCACGCCTCATCGCTGCGCACCACCAGAATTCTCCGGTTAGCAGTATGTAAGAGGGGAGATCAGGCTTCCTGCGCCGAGCTCTTCGCCTTTTCGCCTTCGTTGTTCTCAGGCGTGACGTCGATCGCGTCGGGCTCGTTGAGCGCTTTCTTGAAGCTGCGAATACCCTTGCCCATGCCTGAAGCAAGGTCGGGGATTTTCTTGGCGCCAAAGAGAAGGACCACAATGGCGAGGACGACTATGAGTTCTGGTGTTCCAAGCATAATAAGCCTCGTTTCCGGTCTCCTTCCCTTGAGTTCAAATATAACGGCGTTCCCTTGTAATGTAAAGGGAAGTCGCTGATATAACTTGAGAAATCGGGACCATGACCTGCCCGGGCTGCCCCGAGGAAGCCCGGGCAATGCCCCTCGATGACCGATAGCTGCGCAGCAAGCCGGCCGTGTCCCAATACCAATCACTCAGAATCAGCGGATAAACGCCTGTTCTGGGCGAGATTGAGGCCCTTTTGGGGGGTTTCCCTCAATCCGCGAATCCGCCAAGATAAGGTTTCAGAGGCGAGTGACTTCGAATAGTGAGCTGAGCTTACTGGAGGACGAGTGCAGGACGTGGCCCGCGGGCCAATCACCTGTGACGCGGTATACCGGGCATGATGCGCAATCCCCTACACGTTCTCGTCGTGGACGACTCCCCCGAGGATGCCGAATTGCTCGTGCGCGAGCTGGGCAAGAGCGGCTCCCGGATTGAATCCACACGGGTCCAGAGTGCCGAGACCATGCGCGAGGCGCTCGAGAGCCGGGAATGGGACGTGATCCTTGCCGACTACTCGCTCCCCCAGTTCGATGCGCTCGCGGCCCTCGAAATTCTGCATCAAAGCGACAGCGACATTCCGCTCATTGTGCTCTCCGGCGCGGTTGATGAAGAAGTGGCCGTCTCGGTCATGAAGGCCGGCGCCCATGACTTCCTGACGAAGGATCGCCTCAACCGTCTCATCCCCGCCGTGGAGCGAGAGCTCGGCGAAGCCGAAAGCCGCCGCGAGCGGCGCATGGTCGAAGCCCAGCTCCGACAGGCGCAGAAGATGGAAGCGGTCGGCCGCCTGGCAGGTGGAATTGCCCACGACTTCAACAACATCCTCATGCTCATCATGGGCAATGCCCACCTGGTGATCGAAGGGCTCGACGAGTCGAGTTCTGTGTTTCCCTACGTGCAGCAGATCG
>JAGRBM010000331.1 GCA_020434085.1 Chrysiogenia bacterium
TCGGCGCAGGAAATCCGCAGCCACTTTGCCGACATCCGCGACCGCATCGAGCGCGAAGTCTCGCAACTTCTCGACGAAGCCTGAGCGCCTCGCCCCCACAGCCGATACGCCCCCGTCCAGCTTGCCTGCCGGTGAGGTGGCCAGTTAGATTGATCTGACAGTAAATGGGTGGGGAACAGATCGGTCGTACGTGGCGCAAGCGCTATTACCTCTCCATCGGACCCGCCTCTCCCGAAAGAGAACCATGTCATCGGCACCGCACCTGCTTCGCCTTGCTGCGATCGTCACACTTCTTGTGCCGGTGTGTTTCGTCCCACTTCGCGCCCTCGCATCCGACAACGTCAGCAATACACCCAACAACGTCAGCGTGTTGCCGCTCGTCATCGAAGGCAGACAGATCCCCGGCCTTGGCGGTCAGAGCCTGCTGGGCCTGACGGCATTCCGTTGCGCGGCGGGCAAGACGACACCGGTGGTTTTCCAGGTCGATGAGATCAATCCCCAGAACCGGGTGGTCTCGGGCGATGCGCTCCCCGAAGTGAGCGCCGACGAGCAACCCGGCCTCATCGACGACAACGACCAGATTGTCTTCATGCAACGAGATCTGGGCGAACGCTGCGGCGAAGAGCAGCTCGGCCGCGCGCGCGGCAAGCTCGTGGAGCTTGAAGCAAGCGGCGGCTCCTTCAAGGACAAGGCCTATCTGTATGTGCTCTCGGCCGAGCGCGGCCATGTGCCGTCGAGCACCGCGGTGCGCTTCGACAAGTCCCGGCAGAACATCTCGACCCCGGCATACGACATGGCTTATTCGATTGAGCACCCGCACATGATCAGCTCGTTCGTCCTGCATGAGCTGCGCGGCCGCGAGAACAAGAATGTGCTCGACCGCATGAAGGTACGCATGGTTGCCAAGGCGCTGGGCGCGCTGGTTCAACTGCACATGACCGAGGAAGAGATCGGCGGCACGTTGCTTTCCGCGCGCGCCGGGCCCGTGCGCGTTGTGCGCGAGCTCAAGCTCGATGTGCAGCCGGTGCCCGGGCTCAAGATTCCGGCAAAGGTGCGGTTTCTCAATTACGAGCGACTCTTTCAGGCCGAAGTAGAGTTCCAGATTCCAAAGGCCGCGGCGCTCTTCGTCTCCAGCCTCGATCTGTTTCTGGCCATGGATTACATCGATGCGCGCGGCGTTCGCATTTCCACCAGCGGCCTGCCCCAGGGCGCGGTGGTCGACGGGCGCACGGCCGCGATGGAGAAGCAGTTCGATCTGGGCGACAAGCGCTGGTTCCTGCTCACCGGTGAGGGCATCAATCATGTTGCCGTGCTCCACATGGAAGAGGGCCTGAACCTGCGCCCCACGGCGCGTTTCTCCGACGGTGAGGGCGAGGAATTCGCCTGGCCGCCCGAGCGGGTTCCCGGCGGACTCCCCCAGATCGGCTACGGCCTGCTGGGCTGGCAGGACCTGGAGGCCCGCTGGTACGCCTTTGCCATCGATATCGGCATGCTTCCCTCGTTTCCCGAGGGCGGCGGGGACGGGTTCTCCAACACGATTACGAAGAAACCCCTCGTCAGGGCAACACTCCGCGGGGATGACGCGGCGGGCGAATCCAACTAGACTGATCAGCAAGTCCAGCATCTTGTTCAACACGTTCGTTCGGGCCTGAAGGCACTCGGGAGGGGGTCCTGCATGGGCCGGTCCAAAAACGTCATGGGCGCCTGCTGCATTTTCGCAGTAGCGGCGCTGGGTCTGCTCGTCAGTGCGATGCGCGCATTGGCGCTCTCCAGCAGTGCGCCCACCAATACCTCCGTACTGCCTTTGGTGATCAAGGCCGATCAGGTGCCCGACCTGCTCGGTGTCAATCCCCTGCAGCTCTCGGCCTTTGCCTGCACCGGCGATGATCGCATCGCCCCGGTGCTTTTTCAGGTCGATGAATTCGATGCGGCCGGACACGTCCGCGCCTCCGCGGGAGATTCCGCCGACGCCGAAGAATCCCCGGGCGTGATCGATGAAAACGACGAGATCGTGATGATGATCGGCGACCTTGGGCCGCCCTGCAGCGACGAGCAGCTCTCCGACGTGCGCGGCCGGCTGGTACCGGTCTCGGCGGAGTCGAGCTACCTGAGCCGGCCGGGCTGGGTTTACTTCGTTGTCGCCGAACGCAGCGCGCGCGTTTCTCGGCGTTACGTGCGTTACTCGAGCGCCGAGGACCAGGTGAGCGCCGAGGGGTACGACATCCGCTACGAGCCGCGCAATCCGCTCATTGCCGACTACTTCGTTTCCCACGACATGAAGAGCCTGGTGGGGGAGAACATCCTCGACCGGCAGAAGTTTCGTTTCACCGCCCGCACGCTGGGCGATCTGGTCTCCATCGGAATTGACGAGGACGATCTCGAGAGCACGCTGAGCGCGGTGCGTGTGGGCCCGGTGCGAATCGTGCGCGAGATCCACTCGGTCATGACGCCGGTGCCGGGACTGACGATCAGCGCGGATGTCACCTACCTCTACTACGCGCGCGTGTGGGAGATCCGCGTGGCCGTCCACCTGCCGCAGGCCGCGGCGCTCTTCACCTCCAGCCTGGATGCCGTGGCCAGCATGGATTACCGCGACAAGCTCGGCATTCGCCTCTCGACCAGCGCCCATCCCGGGGGCGTGCTCATCGACGGCAAGATGCTTGCCTCGGAACGCTCGCTCTCCCTGGGCGATGAGTTCTGGTACTTCGAGACCGGCGAGGGCATCAACCTCGTCGCCGTGCTGAGCATGGAAAAAGACATTCCGATCGCGCCGCGCGTGCACCTCATCGACGGCCCAGATCCGGCCAATCCGCCCGAGGCCGAACCCGGCGGTTATCCCGAGCTCGGCTGGGAGCTCCTCGGCTGGGAAGATCTGCAGGCGCGCACCTATCACTTCGGAATTCTCATTGCATCGCTGCCCGGATTTCCCGAGCGCGGCGGCCGCGGTTTCTATCACGTGCTTCAGGCACCGATTCGAATCTCACAGGGCAGGTCAACGGATGGAACGGATGCGCAACAAAA
>JAGRBM010000332.1 GCA_020434085.1 Chrysiogenia bacterium
AGAGCCAGGAAATGGAATTCAGGAAGAAGTCGCTGTTGAAGGAGCCGGTGTAGATGAACTGGTTGTTGGCAAAGTCGGAGTCGCCGATGACCAGCAGGCGGCCGGGTTTCTTCTCCGCGGGAGCATCCCCCTCTCCGGCTTCTGCGGGCTCCGGAGAAGAGATTTCCACTGCGATTGCGAGCGCCTGGGGGCCTTCGTGGTCCCTGCCCTCGACGAACTCGGGGGATTCTTCACTGGCCAGATCCACCTCGCCCCACACGTCCTCGCGAGTGTTCAGGACGACCTGGGTCTTCATGCCCTCAGGCGCGGGTTCAACCCGGTTGAGCGTGCGCGCGCCGGGGAATACGAGCTGTCCGGGCAGGTCGCGCACGATCTGGTGCGGAAGGAACGGCGGCGTCGCCAGGGTTGTCAGGTAGTTGCTTCCCAGCAGGGCGGCGGCCACGTCGACGACGACGTCGTCACGCACCTCCACGCCGTAACCGGCAAGCCAGTCGGTGAGCCCCGCCGAGGGGGTGGGATCGACCATCACGATGGCCTGCCCGCCGGAGCGCAGCCATTGATCGACCTTCTTGAGTTCGCCGGGCAGGGGATCGCGCTGGGGACCGGCGATGATCAGCACCGTGCAGGGCGCAAGGCCCTCGTCACCGAGCTGATCTACCGAGCGGATCTCATAGCCCTGGCCCTCAACCGACTTGCGGGCGAAGTCATAACCGGCGACTTCCTCGCTCATCACGTCTTTTTCGCCGTGGCCGCTCATAAAACAAACGCTGCGGCGCTCGTCGCGGCTGATCTTGATGAGCGCGGCGGTGATGTCTTCCTCGCTCTGGGAGTTGATCCGCGTGCGCTGCTGGTTCTCCCCTTCACCGCGGGTGAAGACCAGCGTGTTGTAGAGGTCGACCTTGTAGTCGCGCGCTTCGATCGGGTTCTTGTCGGGATCGATGAAGCGCACTTTGAGGTTTTCGTTCTCGGCCTCATAGAGGCGCAGCACGTCGCGAAGCTGCGCCCGGGTGGGCTCGGTATCGCGCATGAAGACGGCGATTTCCGTCGGTTCATCGAGGCCCTGGACGATCTTCACGCTCTGGGGCGCCAGCGTATAGAGACCTACATCCGTAAGATCCCATTTCACGTTGCGGCGATTGGCCATCCAGTTGGCGCCGCCGATGATGCCCACGACAACGATGACCTGCACCGACGCCAGCGAGGCGAACACGAATGAGCGCGTCTTGACTGCATGGACCATGCGCTCCCATTCGAGCGCGAAGTAGGCGGCGATGAGCGCAGCGCCGCCAATCCACAGACCCTTCTGCCAGCTCTGGGGTTCGAGCTCCGTGGCCGGGATGATGCTCTGGACCGCAAAGAAGACGACGATGAGCACCATGCCGATCGCGGCGAGAATCCAGCGCGAGCTGGGCGCATCCTGCGCGCTCTGGGAGCGCGACTGCCCGACAACCAGATACTCATGGGCCAGGAACAGGAAGAGCACCATGAAGCTGGCGATGTAGACCACGTCGCGCAGCTCGATCAGGCCCTTGGTGAGCTGATCGAAGTGATCCTGGTAGGCCATGTATTCGAGCACGGCGCGAAGCGTCTCGTTCTC
Organism: Chrysiogenia bacterium; assembly: GCA_020434085.1. Classification (NCBI taxonomy): domain Bacteria; kingdom Pseudomonadati; phylum Chrysiogenota; class Chrysiogenia; species Chrysiogenia bacterium. Next base: position 1,598 of record JAGRBM010000332.1, read on the forward strand.
GACCGAGCTGGCCATGAACGGCAGGATCATCAGGACAAGCAGGCCCACGAAGCTCACCACAGCGGCGATGATCTGGTCATCGGTCAGCGCCGAGGCAAACAGGCCAAGCGCGATGAAGCAGCCGCCGAGCCCCAGCAGCGAGAGGTAGGACGCAACCAGCGGGCCCATGTCCAGCGGCGCGATCTTGCCCGCGAAATACGGCACGTAGAGCGTGAGCCCCAGGGACACCACCACCACCATCAAGGCGGCGGCAAACTTGCCGAGCAGCACAGAAGCGGTAGAGACCGGCGAGGTGAAGAGCAGCTCGTCGGTCTTGGCCTTCTTCTCTGCCGCGATGAGCCGCATGGTGAGCAGCGGCATCAGGAACAGGAAAAAAGTCACCATGAACTGGATGACCGAGATGCGGAAGAACTCGTTGATGTCGCTGGGACCGCCCGCAAAGGGGTTCTGCTGCGACATGAGATACTCGCGGGCATAGAGCTCCACGGTCTCGGAATAGAAGAAGCCCACGAGCGCCAGAAACGACGCGATGAATACGTAAGCCGAGGGCGAGAACAGGTAGGTGCGAACCTCTTTCTTGAAGACTGCAAGGAAGCCTCTCATGACGCACCTCCTTCCTCTTCGGCCGGCTCATCGGTGGCGGGGCTCTCCTCTTGTTGCGCAGGCGCAGCGGGCCGAGTTTCAGCCGCGCTCGACCCACCGCCAGACTGAGTCAACTGGAGGAACACCTCTTCGAGGCGCGTGCCCTCATCGCGCATCTCCAGCAGGCCCCAGCCCTTCTCGACCACAAGGGAAGAGACTTTTTCGCGAATCTCGGGGGCTGCGCCCACATGAACACTGAAATGATGGCCATCGCCGGGGGCGACGCCCTCGGCCGAGAGCACGCCGTCGATCTTCGCCACTTCGGCCTTGAAGGCAGCCTCTTCGGCGGGCGGACGCGCAATGCGGATGCGAAGCCGCCCGGCCGCGCCGGCCTTCTCCGAGAGCGATTCGGGGCTGTCCACGGCGACGATGCGGCCCTTGTTGATGATGGCCACCTTGTCGCAGAGCGCCTCGACTTCCTGGAGGATGTGGGTCGAGAGGATTACGGTCTTGTCGGCGGCGACCTCGCGGATCAGGGCGCGCACTTCCTGAATCTGTTTGGGATCGAGCCCCGAGGTGGGCTCGTCGAGCACCACGACCTTGGGGTCGTGGATGAGCGCCTGGGCAAGGCCCACTCTCTGGCGAAAGCCTTTGGAGAGATTGGCGATCAGGCGGCGTCGCACGGAGGAAAGACCGCAGCGATCTGCTGCGCGGCCGACGGCAGCCTTGCGCTCGCGCGCCGGGACGCCTTTGAGATCCGCAACGTAGGAGAGATATTCGTCTACCAGAAGTTCAGTGTAGAGCGGCGGCTGCTCGGGCAGGTAGCCCACGCGCCGCTTCACTTCCATCGGGTGTTCGAGCACGTCGAACCCGTCGATGCTGGCTGTGCCCGCGCTGGGGGGCAGATAGCCGGTCAGGATGCGCATGGTCGTGGACTTGCCGGCCCCGTTGGGTCCGAGAAAGCCCATGATTTCCCCGTTTTCGACGCGAAAGGTGACATCCTGAATGGCCAGATGCTCACCAAAGCGTTTGGTCAGTCCTGCTGCCTCGATCATCTGACTACCTCTGGCACTCGCACCGGGCGAGTGATGTGCCGACACCTGTGTTGTGGGGCCGTAAGTTACTCCCCGAAGGTTAAAGATCAAGGCATGGAGCATTAAGGTCCGTTAACCTTTTGCGACGGGAAAATCCCCGTGATTCCCGCTATCTGCGGGTTCTGCGGGCTTGGCGAAAAGGACCACGCTACCTATACTCGCCCCTGCGCTTGAAGGTGGGGGACGGGCAAGCGGCGCGAAGCGCCCGGGGCCTGTCATTTCTGCACGCACTCAAAGGGGAAGCGCGCGCTTTGCCATCCATTGGAACACTACTTGTCGACGCCAATGCCATCACCCAGAAGCATCTGGATGAGGCCCTGCAGTGCCAAGTGCTCTTTGGCGGCTCCATCGGAACCAACCTGATGGAACTGGGCTACGTCTCCGAGGCGACGCTCAGCAGGCTGCTGGCCGAGCAGCTCAAGGTGGGTGTTCCCGACCTGGAGGCGCTCGAGTCAATTCCCGGTGATGTCATCAAGGCGATCCCTGCCCCGCTGGCAGAAGAACTCTGCGCCGTGCCGATCAGCCGCGAGGGCGGCAAATTGCGCGTGGCCATGCCCGATCCGCGTGATAACAGGGCCCTGAAGACTCTTTCTGAGACGACTTCGAGCGAAGTAGAACCCGTCATCGTCGTCGAAGCGCGGCTGGCCTATCTGCTTGAGAAATATTACGGCATCCGCCGCGAGCAGCGCTACGTCAACCTCATCCGCAACCTGGTGACGTCAAAAACGCAGGTGGCACAGCCCGAAGACGTGCGCGCCGCCGAGGCCGCTGCCGATGTGTGGGTCTCCAACGAAGATGCCGGCGCAACCGGGCACTTCGATCGCATCCAGGCCGAGGCCAGCGAGAAGCCCCGCATCAAGGTGCGCAAGCTCACCCGCGAAGAGCTCAAGGAAATGCTCGCAACCGCCAAGAGTCGCGACGACGTGGCGCAGGTGGTCCTTTCCTACGCGCAGAATTTCTTCCGTCGCTCCTGCCTGCTGGTGGTCAAGCGCGAGATCGCCTACGGCTGGGCCGGGTACGGGCCGCACGTGAGCTCTTCGTCGGTTCGCGGCGTCATGGTCCCGCTCTCCCAACAGTCGGTCTTCAAGACCGTGCACGAGACGCGCGCTCCCTATGTCGGACCCATGGCCGATACCACGGTGAATCACCGTTTCCTTTCGGCACTTGGCGACGAGACGCCCCAGACGGTCATGGCCATTCCCATCGCCTACGGCGAGACGCTCATCGCCATCCTCTACGGCGACAACGGCGCGGGAAAGGGCGTTCCGCCCAGCCACGTGGCCGAACTCCAGTTCCTCTCGGCCGAAGTCGCACGCGCCTTTCAGAGTCTCATCGAGCGCCTTCGCGCGCGCTAGGGCGCAATCTCTTCTCCCATGCTCAATCGCTACCAGCCCACCAAGGTCTATACGATCAGCCAGCTCACGCGCGAGATTCGCGGCTCGCTTGAACGCGGTTTCGGCAACATTTGGGTGGGCGGCGAGATCTCCAACTACCGGACCCCATCAAGCGGGCACTGGTATTTCACCCTCAAGGACGAGAAATCCCAGCTCACCACGGTGATGTTCCGGGGCTCGAACCAGTATCTGAAGTTCCGCCCCGAAGACGGCATGGAAGTGATCGTCCGCGGCCGGCTCACTGTTTACGAGCCGCGCGGCCAGTACCAGCTCATTGCCGAGCACATGGAGCCCAAGGGCGTGGGCGCGCTGCAACTGGCCTTCGAGCAACTGCG
>JAGRBM010000333.1 GCA_020434085.1 Chrysiogenia bacterium
CTCTTCCTCGGTAATGATCGCGGGGACGGGACCGCTCCAGCGACTCTGCGGCTTCCTTTTGGCTCTGGCCTCCGGCGGGGCGGGAAGGGTGATTTCATCGCCTCCGGCAAGCCGGTAACTCTGGGGCTTCTTTTTGCCGTTGACGCGCACGTTTCCACGACGGATCTCGCCATAGACCCAGGCCAGCGGTTTCTTCGCATAAAATTTGCGCACCAGCCGGTCGAGGCGCATCCCCTCTTCCTCGGTGCCGACGGTGTGGCTGGTTGTGGGCGTCTGGCTCATCAGCGTGCCGAGCATACAATGCCGCCGGGCGGCAAACGAGCCCGCCGAAATGGGCACCCGCGCAAAACCTGCTAGACTCCCCCGCGGGCCGGTAGCTCAGTCGGTTAGAGCAGTGGACTCATAATCCATCGGTCGTCGGTTCGAGCCCGACCCGGCCCACCAGCCTTCGCTCGCTCTCGCGAGCTACGGCTGGCAGATCAGCCCCTGCTTTGTCGGGCAACCCACCTCTACATAGAAGGCATATTGCGCCCCGAATACTCTGACACGACGATTGCTCATTCCGTGGGCAGGTGCATCCGAATTCGCCTGTTCTTTGGCATGGGGGCGGCGCAATTTGCTCCCAGAGTGCGATTTTACGGGAGTAATGGGCGAGTCAAAACGGCATGGCTGTTGCTATGGAAACAGCGAGGGCGCACGGGAGCAGTGTGCCTTCGGGGATTCATATTCATCAGGAGCGAACTGCAACAGCCATGCACCCCCGAACCATGAACGAAGACATCAAGGCTGCCGAAAGCCACGAAATACACCTGATGCCCGCCGACTACCGGGAGAGAACAACCCCGGAACAGGTTCGTCGGCATCTCAATCTCATTGAAAAACATCCGGGCTATCCGCAGAAGAATTTTCTGCGCAACCCGGTGACCTGGGAACTTACCCACGGTGCCGTAACGCACCATCTCTCGACCTTCACGCTCAACAATCCGCATGCGCTCGCCTACGTGACAGCGGCCGTGTCGAACTGCCGCGCCTCGATCGAGACCGCGCAGCTTTTTCCGCGCAGCGACGGCACGATCATCATCGAGGTGGACTTCACGCTTTCGAAAAAGAGCATGATCGATGACCTGCCCAAGCACCTCGGTTCTTACTTTGCCCCCGACCTGCGCAAGCGCCCCCAACCGCCGTGCGAAGAACTCGGTGCGATGAGCGTGCGTGCCTGGCGGAGTCCCGGTGGCAAGCATGGGACAATTGAGATTGAAGCCGACGATCGTCGCGGTCTTCTCTACCGGATCGCTGAAACCTTCGCGATGCATGGAATCAAGATTGTTGAGGCGGAGATCACCACCCAGCGCGGCAAAGTGCGCGACCGCTTTTATGTAACCGACCGGTTGGGCCAGCCCATGGATCTCAATCACGATACCCGGCGACTGGAGCGCGAGATTCGCGAGGATTTTCAGATTACAGCCGTCTGATTTACTGGGCGCCGGTTCTGGGAAAGCTTCCGATGGGAACCGGATAGCGCCAGACACCCTTGCCGTGCAGGGTTCCCAGAAAGAGCGCATCGTCGGTGGCTTCAACCGAAGTGATCTGCCGCGCGTGCTCGCCGCCGGGATCCTGCAGGGAATAGAGAATTTCCCCGCGCTCACTCAAGCCAAGAATGAATCCGTAGGGCTCGGGCTTGGGCCACAGGCTCGGCGGCAGGGCTGCGACCAGCTCCCGAAGGGTTGGTTTTGGAGCCAGAAAATCCGCCGCCGGGTTACGCACGGTAAAAAGCGCCAGCCAGAAGGTCCCCTTGCCGTCGCTGGATACGCCGTCGGGATAACCCGGAAGGTCCTCGATGAAAACGTCGTGGGTGCCCGCCTTCGGACCCTTGAGCCAGTAACGCATGATGCGAAAGCGATAGGTTTCGTTGACGAGAACGAAGTCCTCATTCGCCGAGAGCGCGATGCCGTTGGCGAAATAGAGATCACCAAGCAGCACGTCGGTCTTCTTCGTTGACGGATCGTAGCGAAGCAGGCGGCCCCATGGGCGGCCCTCCAGCGCGTCGAGCATGTAGTCGTGCATGCCCCATTTCGAGCTGGCATCTGAGAAAAAGATCATTCCGTCGCTGCCGACATCGACGTCATCGGTGAAGCGGTAGGGAACGCCCGCAGCCTGCGTGCTGAGGGTCTCAACTTCGCCGCCAGGGCCCACGCGAAGCAGGCCTTTGGCCGCATCGGCGACGACGAGGTTTCCCTCGGGATCGAAATCCAGCCCCAGCGGGCGGCCGCCTGTGTCGGCGAAGACTTCGGGCTTGTGGCCCGCGGCATCGCCGATCGGCAGGCGGACGATCTTGCCGCCTTCGTTGCCGCCGTAGAGCCAGCCATCGGCAGTCGGGGCGACGTCCTCGGCGCCGTCGAAGAGATCGGCGCCCAGAATCTCCGCCTTCTGCAGCTCGGTGTTGGGGGCCAGGATCCCCTCCAGCGCCGGTGAAGGCGGCGGATCAAACGCCACCGGTTCGAATTTTTCCTGACATCCGGTCAGGCAGAGCGAGATGAGCACCAGCAGGCCCGCAGCAAGCTTCATATCCGTGTTCCCCCCTTGAGCAGCACCCACTCTAACATCGACGTAGGGTCCGATCACGGGATAAACTTGCCTCTCTTGTGTGAAAGGCCGGGAGGGGTTGGATGAGCTCAGATGAAGCCGTAGGGACGTCTGGCTGGCGGGCAGCAGCCCAGCGCGTCGGCAACCCACTCGACTGGCCGACCACCGGCAAGTGCGCCTTGCTCGGCGCGATCAACATGCTCCTCTACGCCGGCAACGCGGGCCAGTTACAACGGTTTTCCGCTGATCCCACGCTGGCGCCCTTTCTCGACCCCGCATTCCTCAAGGTGCACCTCATTGGACTGTGGGCCGTCTGTGCCGGCTGGGGCGTGATCCTGCTGGCGGGAATTGCGCTCCGAAAATCCCGGCCGGAATCGCGCGCGCTGATGTATTCGACGGTTGCGCTCTACTGCATCGATAACACGCTGGCAGTCTATGTCGTCGGTCCGTTCACGAGCCCCATGGTGATGCTCATTTTCGGCGCGCCGCTCATCGCCTTCGTTCTGTTCGAGCAGCGTGTGGCTTTTGTCGGTGTTGCGGTGGTCTATCTGGTACTTGGATCCACAATCCTTGCCGAGCGCGCGGGCTGGATTCCCTATGCTCCGCTTCTGGCCTATCCGCCCTACGAGAACGGACGCCCAATGGACCAGTGGGCTGCGGCGATGGGGATGCAGATCTTCGCGCTGCTCACACTGAATATCCTTCTGGTCGCCTACATTGTCGCACAATGGCGTGATCGCGAAACGAAACTGGCGCAAGCTTACTCGGACCTGCATGACACCCAGGCACAGCTCGTGCGCGCCGAATCGCTTGCATCCATCGGTTCGTTGGTAACGGGAGCGGCCCACGAACTCCGCAATCCGTTGGGATCGAGCAGTGCGATGCTCCAGTCACTCGCTGAAGACCTGGAAAGTCCAGCGATGATTGCAGATGAAGAGCAGCGAAGCGATGCGATGCAAACGCTCGCCTTCGCGCGGCAGGGGCAGGGCAGGGCGCAGGCCATTGTCGATCGGCTCTATGACCTTTCCGAGCAACTGGGCGGTTCCGACACATCCGTGCCGCTGAGCAGGGTCATGGATTACCTGCGAAGCCGCTATTCCGAAATCGAATTTGCCGATGAGAGCTGCGGGCTCGATCCGCCGGTGCCGGAACGGGCATGCCGGATCGTTCTCGACAACCTCATCGCGAATGCACTGGCCTCCGGAAGCATCGCTCCGGTACGGGTGGGCGCAGCGGTCACGCAAGATGAGCTTTGTTGGGAGGTCCGGGATGAGGGACGCGGCATCGCGACCGAACATCAGGCCGAGGTGTTCCGCCCGTTCTTCACCGGTCAGAAGGCAGGCCAGGGGCATGGAGTCGGACTGGGACTCTATCTCGTTCATCAGCTCGTCACCCGTCTCAACGGGCAAATTGAGCTGGTCAGCGCTCCGGGCCGCGGCACATCGGTCAGCGTGCGTCTGCCGCTTCAGACCTGAGCCCCTTGTGCGGGAGAGGTGTGACGTCTATTTTTCGCGTCCGGGAAGTTTCCCGCCGCGAAGGCAGCTGAATCGGTGAGTGACGC
>JAGRBM010000334.1 GCA_020434085.1 Chrysiogenia bacterium
AAAAAAATCACGGAAAAGGAGAAGAAGAGAAAGACGAAAGGCTTCACCACATTGCGCTCCCCCGCAGCCGGGGGAGCTGTCCGGCAAGGCCGGACTGAGGGGGCTCCCCGCGCGGGAGACAATCCGTCCACGCCTGCCCTGAGCCCGCCGAAGGGTGCACGATTCGGAGTCGGGAGTGGCGCTGCCTCGCGCCCCCATCAGCCCCTGCGGGGCAGCTTCCCCCGGCGGCGGGGGAAGCGCGCGAGGGTGCGCGCGCTTCGCGCTTACCGCACCTGCGCCAGCAGGATCTCGATCCCGCTCTGTCCGGGCTCGACCGGTTCGGGATACACGCCCTCGATGTCGCCGGCGCGCGGCATGGCGTCGCCGCTTCGTGAGAGGCGGGCCTTGATGGAGAGCGGGCCGGTGAACTCGATGCCCGGGACCATGGAGTCCTTGGGGCCGAGCTCGAAGGCGAGCGGGAACCGGGGATCGGCGATGCGCTTGACCGCCGCGGGCGGGCCGCTCTCGCTCTTGCGGGCGATGATGTAGAGGACGTTGCCGGGCTCGACGCTGGCGGCCTGGCTCAAAGTGATGACGCCGGTGACCGGCGCGCCGGGCGCCTGGGGGGCCAGGGCTTCGGGAGCGGCCTGCTGCTCGCACGCGCCAGCAAAGAGGACGAGGACCAGAGCGATCAGGGAGAGACGACGCATGGGAAACTCCTTCAGGCGACGGCCGCGGCCGCCGTCCGGGGCTTTATAGCGCAGCCAATGAGAAAGCGAAGAGTACAGTGAAAACCTCGGGGCCTGCCGATCGGTACAGAGCAAGGAGGGCGAAGTCCTTTGTGATATAGGTCAAATCTTTGACTGTGTCGACCGGGATTGGTACAATGCTTTTACTTAGTGAAGGGCAGTCGGGCGGGACTTTTCATGCTTTTCCTTTCGGGAAGGGGGAGCGATGCACTTGGCCGCGGGGATGGCGATCTCCCGCGGGTCAGGAAGAGGCCTGTATGCAGGAGCTTCGAATACTGGTGGCCGACGATGCCGGCGTGATGCGGCACCTGCTCTCCCACTGGCTCAACAAGATGGTGCACTGCAAGCTGACCCTCGTAAATGACGGGCTCGAGGCCATCCGGGCCCTCCACGAGGCCTCCGAGCAATCGACTCCCTTCGACCTCATCATCACCGACATCAAGATGCCCCACGTCGACGGCATCCGCGTCATTGAATACGTGCGCGAGAAGATGAGCGACCCGGAAACCCCGATCATTGTGATTACCAGCGTGGCCGCCCCGGCCATGCGCGAGAGGGCGCTGCAGCTGGGCGCGACGACCTACATCACCAAGCCGCTCAAGTACTACGAGCTCCTTCGCGCCATGCTGCGCCTGTTCGGAAAAGACTACCAGGAAATCGAAAAGCCGCTGGCCTGCTAGGGGGCGCTCCGCGCCCTTTCCTGGGCAAATCGCTCCCACTCACTGGGCGCCGCCCGCGGCGGCGGGTAGACTTGCCCGGACATGGCAAAGAAATACCGCAACAAGATCGCCGGCCGGTGGAAGGGCGCGCGCAGCCACCAGAGCATTGTCTCCCCCTACAGCGGCAAGGCCGTGGGCGAGGTGGCGCTGGCCGGCGCCGCCGACTGCGAGGCCGCCATCGCCGCCGCGCATGAGGCGCTCGAGATCACCCGCGCCATGCCCTCCCACGCAAGGGCGCGCGCCTGCGCCGAGACGGCCGCGGGAATCGAGCGCCGGGCCGACGAGCTCGCCGAGATGATCACCGCCGAGGCGGGAAAGCCCATCCAGTACTCGCGCGGCGAGGTGGCCCGCGCCGTGGCGACCTTCACCCTGGCGGCCGAGGAGGCCAAGCGCATGGGCGGCGAGGTCATCCCCATCGACCTGGCCGAGCGCACCGAAGGCTACCTGGCGCTTACCGGGCGCTTCCCGCGCGGGGTGCTTTCGGCGGTCACGCCCTTCAACTTCCCGCTCAACCTGGTCGCCCACAAGATCGCCCCCGCCATGGCGACGGGCACGCCGATTGTTTTGAAGCCCTCGCGTCAGGCCCCGCTCACCGCGCTGCTGCTGGCCGAGATCATCGAGGAGACGAGCTGGCCCGAAGGGGCGCTCAGCGTGCTGTACTGTGAGGACGAGGTGGCCGAGCAGCTCGTCACCGATGAGCGCATCGCGACCTTCTCGTTCACGGGCAGCGACCGGGTCGGCTGGATGCTTCGGAGCAAGGCGCCCAAGGCGAAGGTCGTGCTCGAGCTGGGCAGCGACGCCGCCGCCATCGTGTGCGCCGATGCCGATCTCGAATGGGTCGTCCCGCGCTGCGTGATCGGGGCGTTTGCCTACGCCGGCCAGATCTGCATCTCCACCCAGCGCATCCTCGTCGAGCAGAGCGTCCACGGCGCCTTCCTCGACGCCTTCCTGGCGCACGTGGAGAAACTCCCGGTGGGCGATCCCTCCGATTTAAAGACCGTGGTCGGCCCGGTCATCGACGAAGCGTCCGCGAATCGCATCGAAGAATGGACCGCTGAGGCCATCGATGCCGGCGCCAAGCGTCTGCTGGGCGGCAAGCGCGAGGGCAACGTGCTCTGGCCCACCGTGCTCACCGACCTGCCCGAGAACACCACGCTCGGCTGCAGCGAAGTCTTCGGTCCGCTCGCCGTGATCGAGCCCTTCGAGGACTTCTCGGCCGCACTCACGCGCGTCAACGAGTCGCGCTACGGCCTGCAGGCCGGCCTCTTCACCAAGGACATCTCGCGGGCCTTCGAGGCCTGGCGCAAGCTCGACGTCGGCGGCTTGGTCGTGGGCGACTTCCCCATGCTCCGCGTGGACAACCATCCCTACGGCGGCGTCAAGGACTCGGGCACCGGCCGCGAAGGCGTCCGCCCCGCCATGGAAGAGCTGACGGAAGTGAAGACGCTGCTCATCAAGACGTGAGGGACTGCGTCCCTTTCATTTTGTCGAACCCTATCCAAGAACCTCAAGCACCATGAAAGCCATCACCTGTAGCACCTACGGTTCCCCCGATGTTTTGAAGCTCGAAGACATCCCCACGCCGAGTCCCGGCGCGGGGCAGGTGCTCGTGCGCGTGCGGGCGGCGTCGGTCAATGCCGGCGACTGGCACATCCTGCGGGCCGATCCCTTTGTGGTGCGGCTTGAATTCGGGATGCTGCGGCCGAAGTTCGCCGTGCCCGGCATGGACGTGGCGGGCGTGGTGGAGGCCGTGGGCGAGGGGGCGCGCGCCTTCAAGCCGGGCGACGAGGTCTTCGGCGACCTGGCCGAGTGCGGCTGCGGCGCCTTTGCCGAGTTTGCGCTCGCGCCCGAGAGTGCGCTTGTACTGAAGCCGACGACACTGAATTTTGAGCAGGCAGCGGCCGTGCCCACTGCGGCGGTGACCGCGCTGCAGGGGCTTCGCAGCGAGGGGGGCATTGCGCCCGGAGAGCGCGTCCTCATCCACGGCGCCTCGGGCGGGGTGGGAAGCTTCGCGGTGCAGATCGCCAAAGCGCTGGGCGCGGAAGTGACGGCCGTGTGCAGCACGTCAAAGGTTGAAATGGTGCGCGAGCTCGGCGCCGATCAGGTCATCGATTACACGCGCGAAGATTTTGCCCGCGGCGGGGCGCGCTTTGACAAAATCTTCGTCGCCTATGGCGAGCGCGGCATCTTCGAGTATGCCCGCGCGCTCGTTCCCGGCGGCACCTGCGTGGTGAGCGGCGGAAGTTTTTCCCAGTTCCTGCGATCCCTGGCACTCGGGCCGCTCGTTTCGCTCACAAAGAAGAAGCGCGTCGTGAGCCTGCTCCAGCACCCCGACGCGCAGGACCTTGCATTCGTGAAAGATCTGATCGAGAGCGGCAAACTCGCGCCGGTCATCGACCGGAGCTACCCATTGGCCGAAGTGCCCGAGGCGATCCGTTACGTCGAGCAGGGGCACGCGCGGGGCAAGGTTGTCATTGCGGTGTAAACACAAGCCTGTGCGCTGTCAGCCCCGAAGCCTGTCATCCTGAGCGCCGCGAAGGATCGCGTGGAGAGGGCGAGGACGCGATTCGTCGGGCCGCGATCCGGCCCTCAGAATAACAGCCGCTTGAAAACCCGAATCAGCCAAACAAAAGGGACGGCCACCGGCCGTCCCTTCATCGTTGAATCGTAGGGCAATTCTCAGTTGTACCAGCCCAGCCCCAGCGAGGCGTAGTAGCGCAGGTCGCGCCCGTCGGCGGGCAGGTCGGGTTTTTCCTGGATGACGCCGCCCTGCAGGCGCACCGCCCACAGGCGAAGGGCCAGGCCGGCGGCCAGGCCGGTTTCATTCATGCCCGCGCGCAGGGTGACCACTTCCTTGAATTCCATTTCGGCGCCGATGCTGAATTTGTCGGCCAGGCTGACCTGGTCGCGGTTGAGGTCGCGGAAGTCGGCGCCCAGCTTGAAGCGGCCGATCTCGAACTGCTGCATGTAGGCAATGCCCACGTCTACGCTCATCGGGATGTCGTTGCCGTTTGCATTGGGGGCGGCAAAGGACGCGCCGCTCAGGCGCGTGCGGCCGATATCCTGCATGACGACGCCCAGTTGCATGCGCCCGTCCCGGAGGAAGGAGTCGTCGAGGCCGATCTCCTTGAGCGGCAGGTAGGCCATGGCGCCGATGTCGCCGCCCACGGTGAAGCTGGAGCTGTGATCGCAGGCGAATCCGCCTTCGGTGCCCGCGGCATTGGTGGGCGAGGAAGAGGCCGCGCAACCATCGCCGAAGGGAAGCACCAGATCGCCGTCGAAGTTGAAGTCGGGCATGTCGCCCGCGCCGGCGGGCGTGGTCGATGCGATGCCGTCGGGGATGTCGGCGAATACGGCATCGGTCTGCCAGCGGTTGAATGCCTTTATGCTCGCGCCCAGGGTAAGCCATTCCTCCACGACGTCATAGGAGGCTCCGATCACGCCGCCGATGTCGGCGGTCTTTCGGGTGCGCAGGGTGTCGGTTCCGGCGACCGGAGAGACGGTTTCGGTAAAGGCATCCTGGATCGCGGCTTCGACCGTGTAGTCGAACAGGCCCGCCACGCCGAAGCCGAAGCGGCCTTTCTTCATGGTGAAGTAGCTCGTTGAATCGATGCGCGCGTAGATCGCATCGCCGCGGTGCTTGTCGAGGAAGGGCTGCACGTTGGTTTCATCGACGTCCTTGATGTCGTTGATGAAGCTCTGCGTGTCGCTGTTGGTCTCGGCGAGGATGGAGAGCGCCTGGAGTTCCCAGACCGCGTCCTTGAGGTTGTCGCCGAAGAGGTCGCTGTCGGTCGTCTGGCCCGCTTCCTCGATGGCTCCAAGGCCTGCCGGGTTGTAGAAGAGGGCGTTGTAACTGCCGCCGATGCCGACCTTCACGTTGCCCATGCCCATGGCCTGCGGGGTTCGCGGGTTGAAGGGCCTGCCCTGGGCGTGCGCCAAAATCGGGGTTGCCAGCACGAGGGCCAGCGCCATGAAAATGAATCTGATTCGCATGATCCGTATCTCCCTGAGTAAACACCGCCGCCCCCGGTCGGGTTCACACGTCCACGCACTGCCCATGTAGCACATCGCGGGGGCTCTGCCATAGCAGCGCGCTCTTCTTGTGCTCAGCTATAGCAACACGCCGGGCGCTCCGGTGTGACGCAACTCATGTTCGGCGAACTTTCAGCCCACCGGTTCGCGAAATTCGAGATCTTCGTCGGGCAGCGGGGTGTAGCGCTGGTGGGGGTGGGCCGGCTCGGTATGCACCGTCACGTCGGCGATGCCCTCGACGTTTTCCTTGATGGCCGCGATCACATCGTGGGTGAGCACGTGGGCGCGCGTGACATTGAGATGCGGGGCGATCTGGATGTGCAGGTCCATGTAAATGGAGCCCGGCACCCCGCGCGTGCGCACCTTGTGGGCCGAGGCAACGCCGGGGACCTCGATCACGATCTTCTTGATGACATCGGGATCGATGAGGGCGGTATCGGCCAGGTAGCGCAGGTTGCTGCGCAGAATGTCGACGCCGGCGTAGGCGATGAATACCGCCACGCCGCCGGCGGCGATGAGATCGGCGAGCTGATAACCGGCGGCAACGAACACCGCTGCCGCCATGACGCCCAGGGTAACGAGCACGTCGGACTTGGTGTGGGTGGCGTCGCTGATGAGCACCTGACTGCCAAGCTCGCGGCCCTTCCTGTGTTCCCAGACGGCGACGAAGATGTTGATCGCGAGCGTCAGGCCCAGCACGCCGAAGGTGGCAATCGATACCTCGGGCAGGTCGCCCACCTTGCCGTGAAACCGGGCAAGCGCGTCGGTCACCACGTCGTAGGCCACTACCAGCAGGGAGATACCGATGATGCCGGCGGCAAAGAGCTCGAATTTATAATGTCCGTAGGGGTGCTCTTCATCGGGCGGGTGGCTGGCGATCCAGACGCCCGCGAGGGCGATTGCGTTGTTGAGCATGTCGGTAAGGGAGTGGAAACCGTCGGCGCGCACCGAGAGGATGTGGAAGGCGTAGCCATACCAGATCTTCATGCCCGCCACGAACAGATTGAGCAGGGCTTCAATATAGAGAACCCGCCGGACCGCCCGGTCACGCTGGCTGCCGGTATAAAGCTCTGGTGTGTGCGTCTCCATCCCGCGGTGAATCTAGACCGCGCTTGCAGATGATGGAAGTTGAAAGGCCAATTCAGGTGAGGGGCCAGCCCGCTCTGCTCGCAAGGGCGTTTACAAAGGCCCGGCCGGGCTCAGCGCGGGCGATGCCGGTAGGGAAGGGGATCCTCGACGCCCGCCTCGGCAAATCCCTTGAGTCGCAGCAGGCACGAATCGCAGCGCCCGCAGGGGCGGCCCTTTGCGTCCGGGTCGTAGCACGAGTGCGTCTTTGAGAAATCCACGCCGAGCTTTACGCCCTTGCGGACGATCTGCGCCTTGCTGAGCTTTAGAAGCGGCGCGCGAATGACGATGCGCTCGCCCGCGTCGCCGGCGCGGGTGCCAAGGCGCGCGACTCTCTCGAAGGCTTTGAGAAAGTCCGGGCGGCAGTCGGGATAGCCCGAGTAGTCGAGCGCGTTGGCGCCGATGTAGATCTCCCAGGCGCAGAGGCTCTCGGCCCAGGAGAGCGCGTAGGCCAGAAAGAGCGTGTTGCGTGCCGGGACGTAGGTGATCGGGATCTCGCCCGACATGGTCTCGACCGAGCGGTTCTTGGGAACCCGCTTGCTCGTATCGGTGAGCGCCGAGGCGGCGCGCCCAGGAAAGGGGATGCGGATGACCTCGTGGCCGGCAACACCCATGCGCTTTCCGGCGGCGCGGGCGCGGCGGACCTCCACGCTGTGGCGCTGGCCGTAGGAAAAGGTGAGCGCGTGGCATTCGAGCCCCGCGGCCTGCGCCTGTGCCAGGGTGACGGTGGAATCCAGGCCGCCCGAGAAGAGGACGACCGCACGCTTATTGGACGCTCTTGCCACGGGCCTAGACGCCTGCCTCCACGTCGGGCCAGAGCTGCTTGTGAAGCTGGAGCTGCAGGCGCGCGGGCGCATGCGCTTCCTTCATCCACTCGGCGAGCTTCGTGGGTTCGAGCTTTCCGTGCACCGGCGAGAACAGAATCGCGCGCACGCGCCGGGCCAGGTTGCGCTCGGAAATGGCGCGCATGCTCCAGTCGAAGTCCTCGCGCGAGGAAATGACGAACTTGAGCTCGTCGTTCTCGTCGAGGTGTTCGATGTTGCTCCAGCGGTTCTTCGATTCTTCGCCGGAGTCCGGGCACTTGAGGTCCATGATGACCTGTACCTTGTGAGGTACTTCGTCGATGGAGAGCGCGCCGCTGGTCTCCAGCATCACCTCGTAATCTTCGTCGAGCAGGATGTGCAGCAGATCGATGCACTTGGACTGGGCCAGCGGTTCGCCACCGGTCACTTCGACGAGTCGGCAGCCGTGGCTGCGCACTTCGCCCAGGATCTGGTGCAGGGTCATCTGCTTGCCGCCGTGAAACGCATACTCGGTATCGCACCAGGTGCAGCGCAGCGGGCACCCGGTCAGGCGAATGAACACGCACGGTCGCCCGGCGTTGGTCGATTCACCCTGAATCGAATAGAAGATTTCTGTAACCTGCAGGCTCATGCGGGTGGGTCTGCCTCGTCGCTTCTCAGCGGAATCTCATATTCTCTATTTCTTAGCGCAAGAACGTAGCGTCCGTCACTTGTTTCGCGGATATATCGGGCCAGCGTCAGGTGCGGGCCCCGCCGGAACTTGGTGCGCAGCCCGCGTGAGTCGGTGCAGATGAGCGCCCCGTCGGCGGCGGTGGCGAGCGTGGCGGGATCGAGCCTCTCGCGCGCGCCGGAGGCCAGCGTGAGCAGCACTTCCTCCAGAACGTCCCCAGCGGCACGCAGGGCGAGTTCCTCCACGAAAGAGGGGGCATCGTCCACTCGCACCGTACAGATCTCGCCTTCGCATTCGAGCTTGTACGAGTCTCCCTCTGCATAGATATCGCGAAAGAACTGACGGGCGAGTTCGGGATCGCTCACCGGGTTGCGCCCATAGCTCCAGCGCCCGGCCGCATCGAGGCGGTAGACGTAGCGGCGTTTGGACAGGTCTCGTGGGCGGGATGGGCTCATTTTGATCGACCGGGTCTGCTCCAGCGCGTCGGGCTTTCGAACGCTGCGTCCGAATTCGGGAAACATTCGGCAGGCGCGGAGCCTGCCGCGCCTCGTATTCTTAGTGATTTCGGGGCCTTGGTGCCAACACGATTGCGGCACGCCAATTGCGCTGCACTTCTCCGGGAAAGCTGGAGGACGTTTACATGTTGGCCAAAGTCTATTCGAGCGCCGTGCTGGGAATCGACGCCTACCGCCTGAGCGTGGAGGCCGACCTGGCCTTCGGACTGCCGGCCTACGCGACGGTCGGTCTGCCCGAGGGGGCGGTCAAGGAGGGGCGCGAGCGCATTCGCGCCGCGATCAAAAACTCCGGTTACGACTTTCCGCCCCGGCGGATCACGGTGAACCTGGCGCCCGCCGACATCCGCAAGGAAGGCACGGCGCTCGACCTGCCGGCCTCCATCGCGATCCTTGCGGCAACCGGCCAGGTCTCGAAGGACCGGCTCCAGCAGTTTCTCATCCTGGGTGAGCTCTCACTCGATGGCGCCGTCAAACCGGTGCGCGGCGTGCTTTCGGTGGCGGCGCTCGCCCGCAAGATGGGAGTCGACGGCCTCATCGTTCCCGCCGCCAACGCGCGCGAGGCCGCTGTTGTGGACGGCGTGCAGGTGCTCCCGGTGCGCCGCCTCTCCCAGCTCGTCGAGTTTTTAAACGGCCACCAGGACCTCCCGCGCTTTGAACCGGGGGCCGCGGCCGCCGAAGAGGCAGATCCGCTTCCGCCCATGCTCGACTTTCTCGATGTGCGCGGGCAGGAACATGCCAAACGCGCCCTCGAAGTGGCCGCCGCCGGTGGGCACAACGTGCTGCTCATCGGGCCGCCGGGTTCGGGAAAGACAATGCTCGCCAAGCGGCTGCCGGGAATCCTGCCGAACATGGATTTCGAGGAAGCACTCGAGACCACGAAGATCTACTCGGTCTCGGGCAAGGCCGGCACGCGGCGCGGCCTGATGAGCGCGCGCCCGTTTCGCTCGCCCCACCACACGGTCTCCGATGTGGGGCTCACCGGCGGCGGGGCCGTACCGCGCCCCGGAGAGGTCTCGCTCGCACACAACGGTGTGCTCTTTCTCGACGAGCTCCCCGAGTTCAAGAAGAACGCCCTCGAAGTCTTGCGCCAACCCATGGAAGACGGCCGCGTCACCATTGCGCGCGCGAGCATGACGCTTACCTATCCGAGCGCCTTCATGTTGGTCGCAGCGATGAACCCTTGCCCGTGCGGCTACCTCGGAGATCCTCAGCACGAGTGCGTCGATTCCCAGCAGAACGTGCAGCGTTATCGCTCGCGCATCTCGGGCCCGCTCATGGACCGCATCGACATCCAGATCGAAGTGCCCAGGGTGCGCTACCAGGATCTCGCTGACGAGCGCAGGGGGGAGGGCTCCACGGAAATCCGCGCCCGCGTCGGAGCCGCGCGCGCCATTCAGCACGAGCGTTTCGCCGCTGCAGCGGGCCCGATGGGTCCGCACGTTGCCTGCAATGCGCGGATGAGCAGCGCCCAGCGCGAGCGCTTTTGCGAGATCGATTCCGAGGGCCACCGCCTGCTCGAAATGGTCGTCGACCGCATGGGGCTCTCAGGCAGGGCCTTCGACCGGATTCTCAAGGTCTCACGCACCATCGCCGACCTCGAAGGGGCCGAGCGGATCTCGGTGGCGCATCTTTCGGAGGCGATTCAATACCGGAGCCTGGATCGGAACCGTTGGTGAGGGGGGGGAGATGAGTAGAGAGTGGGAAGCCAATCGAAGCGGGAACCGCGGGGAGCGGCGCTGGGGTGCAGGTGAGCCACGGCACAGTGAGCAATCGGGGCCTCGCCAGCCACGCGGGCGGGAAGTGGAAGGAAATCGTGAACGTGATCGTGGACGTGCTCGTGCTCGACGCGACGACGGGGATCAGGAACGACCACGCGGGGGAACCCGCAGGGCCGACGGCGACCGCGAGTACACGCTCTCTCACGAACGTCTTGATGTTTATCAGGCTGCAATCGAACTGGTCGCAACTTCGGCGAGGATCATCGATGATTTACCCAGGGGAAGCTCATTTGTTTCAGACCAGCTTCGGCGGGCTGCGCTTTCAGTTCCTCTGAACATCGCCGAAGGGGGAGGGAAGCCTACCGACGGGGATCGCAAGCGATTTCTCGCCATTGCGCGTGGTTCGGCAATGGAGTGTGGGGCGATACTGGATGCGGGGTTTGCGCTACAGGTGATCGAGCGCGATCTACATCAGCGTGCCAAGGCGCTGGTTGTGCGTCTCGTTGCCATGCTCAGTAAAATGTGTCGCTGAGCGAGTGTTATTCGAGCACGAGCACGTCCACGACTACGCTCACGACTGCATCAACACCCCATGCCCAAAGGCTTGCGAGAGGCCTGAACGCTATCTCTCGCTACCCACTACGCCCGGCGCTGCTGAAAGGCTTTGAGGCCATTGGCCAGCATGGTTCTTGTCGCCGCGCCCCAGACGGTCATGTTCCGGCTGGGGCGCTGGCCGCGGCCCATGCGGGCAAGTTGCTGCTCGTACCAGGTGATCTCCACCATTCCCATCTTGTCGAGCGCGCCGATGCCGGTGCTGAGCTTGCGCATGGGGGCTTCGTAATCGGCCCCCGAGAGAATCTTGTTGGGAAGCTCGGGGTCGACGCACAGGGGGCGAGCAAGGCCGACCAGATCGACCGCGCCGCTCTGAATCGCGCGGGCCATGCCGCGGGCGGTGCGGAATCCGCCGGTCAGTGCCAGGGGAACTTTCACGCGCTTTCTCGCCTTCTCGGCAAAGTCCATGAAGAAGGCCTCGCGCTCGCGGGTGCTCTTCTTGGAAACAAACATCTCGGGGCTCTCGTAACTGCCGCCCGAGATCTCGATCAGATCGATGCCCGCCTTGTCGAGCTCGGCCACCACGTCGAGGGATTCCTCATCGGTAAAGCCGCCCTTCATGAAGTCGGCGGAGTTGAGTTTGATGGAGACGGGAAAATCCTCGCCGACTGCCGCGCGCATGCTCTGGTAGACCTGGAGTGCGAAGCGGCGGCGGTTCTCCGCGCTGCCGCCCCATTCATCGGTGCGCTGGTTGTGGCGCGGGGAGAGGAACTGGCTCACGAGGTAACCGTGGGCGCCGTGGATCTGCACGCCGCTAAAGCCCGCCTTCTTTGCGAGTCCCGCGGTGCGCCCGAAGCGCGCAATGAGCTCTTCGATTTCGTCGCCGCTCAGCTCGCGCGGAACGCCGAAGGCGCTCTTCATGCCGGTGCCCTCGAGCGGGATCGCGGAGGGGGCAACGGCCTGCTGCGCCGAGATTCCCTTGGGCTGCTGCTTTCCCGGATGGTTGATCTGCATCCACAGATGCGCGCCGTTGCCGGTGCCGGCGTTGGCCCAGGCCTTGTGTTTTGTAAGTGCGTGATCGTCTTCGAGAGCGACGTTGCCGGGCTCGCCGAGCGCGCGGCTGTCGATCATCACATTGCCGGTGACAACCACGCCGGTTCCGCCCGAGGCAAAGGTGCCGTAGAGGCGCGCATGGTTTGGGGTAGGGTCGTGGGCGTTGTCGGCAATGCCCTCGCTCATCGCGGACTTCAAGAACCGGTTCTTGATGGTGGCGCCGCACCGAAGGGTGATCGGCGCGCCGAGGATTTCGCTGGGTGTGCTCATGGCTGTCCCTCCCGCCTGTGCTGGGGTGTTGATGCCGCCGCGGCGCGAAAGGGCTCCGGCCGGTGCCGCGGTGTGACAAATTATCCTAATTGATTCAGGAACTTGCGGCTTCGCTGAATGGTATTCAACGAAAATTGCAGCGGCGCGTCACGGAATAATCGTATTATTCCAGTGGGTTGCGAGAATCCGCTTGAAACTGACTCTGCTATCAGTTAGAAAATACTCGAGCCACCGACCGAATGGTCAGGGGCGAATAGAACAACTTTCTAGTTTTCGGCAAGGAGCCACCCGCCATGCAACTTGATCTCGACAAGATGCTCGACCGCTGCAACAAGGGTCAGTGGAACGTCAACGACTTCGACTGGTCGCAGAAGCCCAAGGTCAAACTCTCCAAGGAGAAGGAGATCCGCGTCTGCTACTACTACATGAACATGTCCTACATCGAGCGACTGGCCGGCGCGCTCTTCCTGGCCCTCTCCAAGCGCATGACCGACCCGCGTCTGAAGGCGATCTACGAGACCTTCTACGAGGACGAGATCCGCCACAGCCATGCTGCGGCCAAGCTGATGGACTACTTCGACGTCCACCAGTACCGCTTCTACACGCCCAATCAGGCGATGCTGCGTTTCATCCCGTACTTCACGCGCTCGGTTGAGACGCTCAACCCGGCTTTTGCCAATTCCTTCATTCTGGGCGGCGAGCTCATCCTCGACATCGCGCTGCTTCGCAGCCTCAATGAATACGTCGACGACCCCATGAGCCGCGCAGTCGTGGAAAAGATCAATCAGGACGAGTCGCGCCACATTGCCATGGACTTCTTCATGACCGAATACTGCGCCGAGCACGAACTCAAGCCGGTCAAGGACAATGGCAAGAAGGGGCTGATGAACCCGGACTTCCGCGGCGTGCTCACCTGGGGTCCCCCGTTCTTCAACGAAGTGTTCTTCCGCCCCATGCAGTTCATGGACCCCAAGCAGAAGCAGATGAAGGAAGTCGCCAAGCGCCTGCGCCGTTTCTACATGCGCCCCGAGGTTCAGGGCAATCCGGTGGTGCGTGATACGAACGCCATGTTCGAGCGCCTTGAATCGCCGCTGGGCCGCCGGCTGGCCGGGCTGGGCAATGCGATCTCGAAGGCCACCACAGGCATCGACTTCGGTTTTGCCGCGGAGGCCACTAAGGACAAGATCCGCCCGCCCAAGGATTGGGACACCAAGGAAGGGGCCGATCAGTTGGCCCGCGCCCTGGTGGAGAGCAACTAGGGCAAGTCAGAATAGATCAACGGGGAGGGCCGGTTCCGCAGGGACCGGCCCTTCGTTTTTGAGGTGCCGAGCGACTAGGCTTGCGCCGTCAGTGTTTGAGGAGATTGTCATGGGTTTTTATGAAGATGAAATCTTTTCGCGGTTCGCCGATTTTGCGATGCAGCCCTTTGGCCACCTGCGCGAGCGTGCGCTGGAAAAGGCAAAGGGGCGCGTGCTGGAGATCGGACACGGTTCGGGGCTCAACCTCGAACACCTGCCCGAGGCAGTCACCGAGCTGATCGGTGTCGACCCCTCCGGCGGCATGCTGCGCAAGAGCCTGCCGCGCCAGGCAAAGGTGAAGTTCCCGGTGACCATCCTCAAGGAAGGGGCCGAGAAGATCTCCGAGCCCGACGCGTCCTTCGATACGGTCATTACGACCCTTACCTTTTGTACCATTCCAGATCCCGTTGCGGCGGCTAAAGAGGCTCGCCGCCTCATCAAACCCGGCGGGAGTTTCCTGTTTCTCGAACACGTGCGCCATCCCGAGCCGGGCGTGGAGAAGTGGCAGAACCGGCTCAACCCGGTGTGGAAGAAAGTCTTTTGCGGGTGCAATCTCAATCGCGATACCTGGACCATCTTTGAAGAAGCGGGCTTCGATCTCTCCGATTGCCGGCGCATTCAGGTCGAGGGCCCCCGCATCGTTGAAGAGCTGATCGTGGGCGAGGCCCATCCGGTCTGACAGGCCCGCCGGTGAAATCAATCTTCGCTTCGGCACATCCACTCTGGAACGTCCCCTACCGTCCGTTCTTTGGTTTCGGATACGTTTGGGGAGTCGTGCTCGTGAGCATCTGGTTCCAGCAGCTTCTCGTCATGGGGGGCGTGCTCGGCGCGCCGCTGGTGCCGCGTCTGCTGGCCGCCGACCAGCACGCACACCTCATGATCTGGGGCCTGTGGGGAAGCTTCGTGTGCGGCTTCTCGCTCACCGCGCACGTGCTTCAGAGCGGCATGTCGCCGCCATCGCGAAAGTGGCTCCGGGGCGTGTTCGCCCTGTTCGCGCTCTCGCAGGTCTTGCTCGTTCTTGCCTGGACCTTCGCCCTGGACGCGCTGGCACTTCCTGCCAAGCTCGGCGTCCTTGGCGCCTATGCCTTCGTGATCGGCTACTCGCTCAAAGCAAGCCTCTACCGGTTTCGCAACTCGGGCTTCGACGCGCGCTCGGCGATTTTCTCGCTCGCCATGTTGGTAGGCGGGGCAACGCTTGCCCTCTACGACTTCGGTCCCGCGCGCCTTGCATGGGCGGCGGTGCACACGGCGCTCTGGGGATGGCTGGTCATGTTGGTCGCAGTGTTCGGATCGCTCATGACGCCGATCCTGACCAAGGCGGCCAGCCCCGAGTGCGGCGCGAGCACCGCGCCGAGCTTCCTGCCGGTCTTTCTGCTGCTGGCCTGGGTGCTCCCCGGCCTCCGGGAGAATTTCGGGGCAGGGGCCTTTGCCGCGGGCAATGCGGTGTGGCTTCTCTGGTGCGCCGCGGAATGGCGGCGCTGGAAACCCGAAGTTGGCATGCGGGTTACGATGCTGCTGCCCATGCACCTTGGCTGGATCTGGCTGCTGGCCTCGCTGCTGCTGGCCGCGCTTCGCCCCTTCGAGGACGCGCTTCACCTGACCGCCATCAATCCCACTCACCTCATCACGCTCGGCTGTCTTGGAAGCTTCGTCTTCGCCGTCTCCAGCCGCATCGCCCAGGCACATGCCGGCAGGAAGGCGACGCTCGACCGAATGGGGTTGGTTGCGCTGGGTCTGCTGCAACTCGGCGCGCTGGTTCGCGTCTTCGGTGCCCTGATCGCCCCGGACAATCCTTACCTGGCCTACGCGCTCGCAGCGGCGCTGGTGCTGGCAGCGATGCTTGTCTGGCTTGCCCACTACGGGCGTCTGCTGGGCGCGCGCCCCTCGGGGCCGCCGGTCATCATGCGACCGGTGCGCCGCTAGGCGGCGAAAACCCTTTGCGCGGGTCGCCTGCCTGTGGTCTGATGACCTGAATCGTTTCACCCCAAGTGCGGCATCACAGCTCCCGACTTCAAGTCAGGGAAGAGGAAGACCCATGCGAGAGATCTGGATCACCAAGGCAGGCGCCCCCGAAGTTCTCAAGGTAAAAGAAGCTCCCGACCCGGAGCCCGGGGCCGGCGAGGTGCGCATCCGCGTGGGCGCCGCCGGCGTCAATTTCGCCGACATCATGGGGCGTATGGGGCTCTACCCCGACGCGCCCGGCAGCACCTTCGTGCCCGGCTACGAGGTGGGCGGCACCGTGGACAAGGTGGGCGAGGGCGTGGACGCCTCGCTCGTTGGAACGCGCGTGGGCGGTATGACCCGCTTTGGCGGCTATTCCGATGTGGTCTGCGTTCCCGAGATCCAGGTCGTGGAGATCCCCGACTCCATGAGCATCGAGGAAGCCGCCGCCATTCCAGTGAACTACCTGACGGCCTGGCAGCTCATGTTCGCCATGGGCTCGCTCAAGAAGGACGAGACTGTGCTCGTCCACAGCGCCGGAGGCGGCGTGGGCATCGCAGCGATCCAGCTTGCCAAGCACGTGGGCGCGAAAGTCATCGGCACTGCCAGCAAGGGCAAGCACGAGTATCTGAGCGAGATCGGCGTCGATCACCTCATCGACTACCGCACCGAGGACTTTGAAAAGCGCGCGAAGGAAATCACCGGCGGCCGGGGCGTGGAGCTCATTCTCGACGCCGTGGGCGGCGATTCCTTCAAGAAGGGCTTTCGCACGCTCTCCCCGACCGGGCGGCTCGGCATGTTCGGCATGAGCTCGGCGGCCAACGGCAAGAAGCGCTCGATCATCGACCTGCTGCGTTTCCTCAAGGACATGCCCTGGGTCCAGTTCAATCCCGTGAGCCTGATGAATGAGAACAAGGCCGTCTTCGGAGTGAACATGGGGCACATGTGGGAGGAGAGCGCGCTCATTCGCACCTGGCTCCACGAGCTGATGGCCCTCTACGAGAAGGGCACCATCAAGCCTCGCGTGGACTCCACATTCAGCTTTGAGGACGCCCCCAAGGCCCACCACTACATCCAGGACCGCAAGAACCTGGGCAAGGTGGTACTCGTCGCGTAGGTGTCCGGGATGCCCTTGCGCAACTGACTCATTGTTGTACACTTTGCCCTTTCGATATGCGGGCTCGCTTTGAGCCACCCCTCGCTGTTGGGGACTCGCAAGGGAAGCGGCAGGGTATCTTGGGGGAGAATCGGAACCATCTCGGGCGGGGTGGCGTGGCGGCGTTGCTTGCCGCGCTGTTCTGGCTGGACCTGCAACTGCCGCTGGGCATTGCGGGCGGCGTTCCCTATGTGCTCCCGGTGCTGCTCTCGCAGCGACTTCTCTCTGCCCGCGCTTCGATCCTTACTGCAATCATCTCAACGCTTCTGATCGGTGCCGGATGGCACCTCTCAGCGCCTGCTGCGGATGGCTGGATGGTCGCAACCAATCGCGCCCTGGCCGTGTTCGCCGTGTGGGTGACCGCATGGCTGGGCGGGCGTGTGCGCAGCGCCGAGCGCGAGGCCCTGAAGGCGCGACAGGAAACCGAGCCGCTGCTCGAACAAATCGTCGCGCGTGTTCAGGAAGTCTTCTACTTCCTGGAGGCGGGCACGGGCCGGGTGCTTTTTGCCAGTAGCGCGTACGAGCGCATCTGGCAGCGCAAGCTGGAATCCCTGCTGGCCAATCCCGCCGACTGGATCGAGGCAATCGACCCTGATGACGTCGAGCGTGTGGAGCACGCCTTTGCCCGCATGATCGAGGGCAACCCCTTCGACGAGGTCTACCGGATCATTCTGCCTGACGGAGGAATCCGATGGATTCACGACCGCGGGAATCCGATCATGGGCGAGGACGGCCGGGTCGCGCACATGGCCGGCATTGCCGAAGACATCACGGTGCGCCGCGAGGCGGAGGAATCGCTGCGCGTCAGCGAGGAGCGACTCAAGCAGATTGTCACCCACGTCAAGGACGTGTTCTGGCTTGGCGATGTCCGTACACGAAAAGTGCTCTACGTCAGTCCTGCATTTGAAGGGATTTGGGGCGTGGCGGTCGCGGACGCGCTGGAGTGTTTCGACCTGTGGATGGAAAAAATTCATGAGGAAGACCGACCCCGCGTGGCGGCGGCCATTGATGCGTTCTTTCAGGGCGCCCCGTACCGCGAGACCTACCGAGTCGTACGAGAGGACGGTTCGATTCGCTGGATCACCGATGCGGGGCAGGTCATCAATGACGACGAAGGAAAGCCCTATCACCTGGCCGGCGTGGCCCGTGACATTACCGAGCAATGGGAGACCGAGCAGGCGCTTCGCGAGAGTGAGCAGCGCCTGAGCCAGGTGGTCAACCAGATCGGCGAAGTCTTCTGGCTGACCGACCTCAAGGGCAATATCCTCTATGTGAGTCCGGCCTACGAAGGGGTCTGGGGACGGCCGCGTGAAGGGGTTTATAAGAACAGCGCCGAGTGGCTCATGAGCGTGCATCCAGACGACCGCGGGCGCGTGGCGGCCGAGTATGCGCGCGGCCTGGCCGGGGAGGGCTTTGCCACGGAGTTCCGCCTCGTCCAGCCCGATGGAAGCGAGCGATGGATCAGCACGCGTAGCGTTCCGGTTTGTGATGACGATGGCCGCATGGTTCGGATGGCCGGCGTTGCAGAGGACATCACCCGCCGGAAGAACGAAGAGCTGGCCAGGCTCAAGATCGAGGAGGG
>JAGRBM010000335.1 GCA_020434085.1 Chrysiogenia bacterium
TGAAGGAGGCGCGCGAGCGGATCTTCGGAAAGGAAGTGGCCGACAAGCTGTTTGCGGCTCTCGACAAGGGCTTCGAGATCGCCTTCAAGATCGAGACGATCCGCAGCGATCCCTCCCTCACCGATGAGCAGAAACGCGCGGCGCTCGAGGAATTCAAGGCCTCGCTCGACCCCGAGACACGCGAAGAGTTTTTCCCGCGCAACCCGCATCTGGAATACCGCGAAAAACTCGAAGCCATTGCGGAGAATCCCGACCTCAACCCCGACGAGCGCGCCGCGCAGACCCGCGCGCTGCGCGAGGACGTGTTCGGCGCCGAAGCGGCCGACCGGCTCGAGGCCCTCGACGTCGAGCGCGCCGAGCGCAAGGAGCGGATGGATACCTACTGGCAGCGCGCCGGG
Organism: Chrysiogenia bacterium; assembly: GCA_020434085.1. Taxonomy (NCBI): domain Bacteria; kingdom Pseudomonadati; phylum Chrysiogenota; class Chrysiogenia; species Chrysiogenia bacterium. Next base: position 399 of record JAGRBM010000335.1, read on the forward strand.
GAGGTCGAGTTCGACGAGTCGCTCAGCGATGCCGAGCGTGCCGCGCGGCTCGAAGAGCTGCAGAAGGAACTGCTGACCGAAGAAGACGTGCGCCGCATGGCCGCGCGCGAGGCGGCCGAGCGCCTGGACAAGCTCACCCCCGCGGACATCGCCGAGCAGGTGCGCGCCGAGCGCGAGGGAGAGATCGAGCTGGACTGGAGCACCCCCGAGCAGCAGGGGGCGAATATCGGCGTCGAGGAGCCGGGTGAGGCCGGTTCAGAGTAGAAATCCAATTCGACCTCTCCCTGAAAGGGAGAGGGGAGACTTGCCCGCCTCTTCGCGCTCGCCTACGGATAGAGCCATCCATTCGCGAGGAGAACAGCTCATGCCGCACAATCCCGTTGCGGGCCGCGTTTTGCCTGACCTGCTGCGCTACCAGGTGGAGCGCCGCCCCGATCAGGAGTTTCTGATCTTCGTCGACCGCACTGGCGCGTGCGCCGGGCGCTACACCTACGCGCAGGTCGACGCGCTCTCGGACAAGATCGCCGCGCACCTGCAGGGCATCGGGATCGGCAAGGGCGACGGTGTGTGCGTGCACCTGCCCAACGTGCCGGAGTTTCTCTTCTGCTGGTTCGGGATCGCGAAGATCGGCGCCTACATGGTGGCGACCAACCTGCGCAGCGCGCCCGACGAGATGGAGTATTTCCTCAATCACTCGGAAGCCAGGGCGCTCATTTCCGACACCGGGGAGACGGCGGCGTGGGAGCCGATCCTCAAAGACTGCCCGGCGATCCAGAGCGAGCAGATCGTGCTCTTCGGCGATGCCGGTGAGATCGGCGCGCGCGTTTCGGGCGCGAAGATTCTCGAATCGGGCAGCGGCGAGTTCGAAGCGCCGGCGCTCGACGCGATGGACCTGGCCGCCGTGCTCTATACCTCGGGCACGACGAGCCGCCCCAAGGGCGTGATGATCACCCAGGGCAACTACGTCTGGGCGGCCGAGCTCCAGGTGCGCACGCAGATGCTCAGCGCCGCCGACCGCTACCTGGTGTGTCTTCCCTATTTCCACATCAACGCGCAGACCTATTCGACGCTGCCGGTGATGTCGGTCGGTGGGTCCATGGTGCTGATGGAGCGGTTCTCCAAGAGCCGCTTCTGGGACATCGTGGGCGAGCACAAGCCCACAGTGTGGAGCTACGTGCCGGCGCTCACCA
>JAGRBM010000336.1 GCA_020434085.1 Chrysiogenia bacterium
CCGCTTTGTTGCGCAGTATGCGGGCGTTGAAGAGCGCGTGCGCCTGGGGCGCGAGATCCGCCCGATTTCCGGCGCGACCGTGTCGGGTCAGGTGATGACCTTCGGCGTGAACAAGGCCGTGTTCTTCACGCGCGAACTGCGCGCGCAGCTCGAGGCAGCCGAGGCGCCCGAAGTGAGCGAAGCCAAAGCCTCATCGAAGGAAGGCAACGGATGAGCATGCTCAGCCGTCGCGCCTTTGTCTCCGGCGCCGCCGCGTTTGGCGCGGGCGCGCTGCTCCCGTGGGCGCGTGCGGCCCATGCGCTCTCACAGCAGACCCGTGCGGGCAAGCTCGAAGCCCGCGCCTACTTCATCATGCACACGGTGGTGGAGGTCGTCGCCATTGGCGAGCGCGGCTCGGATCTTGTCCGCGCCTGCGAAGCCGCTGCCGGCGCCTGCCGCGCGGTGGAATTGCGGATGAACTTTCACGACCCGCGCAGCGAGCTCTCAAGGCTCAACGAAGCGGCCGGTCGCGGCGAATGGGTTGAAGTCTCCGATGAGTTGCTTGTTGTCCTCGAAGAAGCCCGGCGCATTCACATTGCCAGCAGCGGCGCCTTCGATCCCGGGACCGGTGCGCTGGTGCGGCTCTATCGCAAAACGCGCGAGAGCGGCGCCTGGCCGGGCGCCGATGAAATCGCCCGCGCCCGCGAGAGCGCCGGCATGGACTCCGTGGAAATCCGAGGGCGCCGCGTGCGCTTTGGAAACTCTGGCATGCAGCTCGATTTGAGCGGCATCGCCAAGGGTTACGCCGTCGATCGCGCCGTCGCGGCGATGCGTGGGGCAGGCGCGCGCGCCGGGGTGGTGAATGCCGGCGGCGATCTCTTCGCCTTCGGCGGCGTCGCAGACGCGCTTCCGCGCGCGGCGATTCAGGACCCGCAGGACGCGGGCCGCGTGCGGCATGAACTCGAGCTGCTCGAAGAGGGGCTCGCAAGCTCCGGCGATGCAGAGCAGGGCGTGGTGGTGGCCGGGCGCTTCTGCTCGCACCTCATCGATCCTGCAACCGGCGCTCCGGCGCGGCCCTCCCTGGGGAGCGCCAGCGTGCGCGCCGCCTCTGCCATGAGCGCCGATGCCTGGGCCAGCGCCCTCTATGTGCGCCCCGCTCTGGCGGCGCGCGCGCCGGTGGAGAGCCTGCTCATCGGACCGCGCGGCGAGGAAGTTTCCTCCGCGCGCTTCTTTTCAAACTCTCCCCGGAAAGGGTAGTCTCGCCACGCTATGGCAAAACGCCCTCCTGTCGTTCACTACCGGCTGGCCCGCTCTTCGCCGGCCATCAAGGTTCTCACCACCGGCTCGCTGGTGTTCATTCTCGTGGGCATTGCCGTTGTGCTGGGCTACGCGCTCGAGCAGACGGGCCTGACGCCCACGGGCATCGGCACGCACTATGCCGGCGGCGAAGACCCCACGGGGCAGGAGCTGTTCTTCGCACTCAGCCGCGAGGAATTGCTTCGCATCACCCACGTCCACACCTTCGGGATGGGAATGCTGCTCTACATCTACGGGCACATGTTCACGCTCACCGGTCGCAGCGAGGAAACCAAAGTCCGCTGGATCTCCGCGCTCGTTCTGGGACTCGCAGCGTGGCTGGGCAGCCTGTGGCTCATTGCCTATGTCTCGAAAGCCTTCGTGTGGGTCTTCCTCGCGAGCTTTCTCATCAGCCTGCTGAGCCTCGCTGCCATGGCGGTGATGATCCTCTATGAGATCTGGTGGGTGAAGCCCAGGGGCGCGCCGCCGCCGCAGGCGGTCGCGCAGGGCCGCGACACCGACGCCTAGCGCGCCGGGCTGCCCGCGCCAAAATCCGCCCAATTCAGGCCGACATCACGCTTGTTTTTCGAGTTTCACGTGGTTAGATAGAGCACCAACGAGGTGCGCCCGGCCCCATTGAGGTGCTCTGGCAACCCTCTCCAGTAAGGAGGCTCCATCGATGGCCGACAAGGACGAAAAGTATCCCGAAAACGTTCCCGGACCCTACTACGTGGATCAGGAGTGCATTGACTGCAACGCCTGCAACCAGACGGCTCCGGACTTCTTCACCTCCCCGGAGGAGGGCGGTTACAGCTTCGTAATGAAGCAGCCGACCACCGAAGAAGAAATCGCCATCTGTGAGGAAGCCCTGGAGGGCTGCCCGGTCGAAGCCATCGGCAACGACGGCGCCGAGTAATCGAAGTTTCAGGCAGGTTGAGCGAGCATGGCTGATTCAGGCAACAAGTACAGCGAGAACACCGGGCCGGGTCCTTACTACGTCGACAAGACGTGTATCGACTGCCACGCGTGCAATGAAACGGCGCCGGAGTTTTTCACCAGCCCCGATGGCGGCGGTTACAGCTTCGTCTTCAAGCAGCCGACCACCCCCGAAGAAGCCGAGAAGTGCGAAGAGGCCATGGACGGTTGCCCGGTGGAAGCCATCGGCAACGACGGCATGCCGCTTCCCGACTGATCAAACCACAATGGATGGGAAAAGGGACGCCAACGGCGTCCCTTTTTTTGTTGGGGAGACAGGAATACCGCCAAGGCGCCAAGGACGCCAAGGGTGAACAGGTCAGCGTGACTTCCTTGGCGTTCTTGGCGCCTTGGCGGTTCAGTTCTGCTTAATCGAGAACCACCGGCAGGCGACCGGTGATCTGGGCGCCGCGTTTGGTGTTTTTGACCTGGTAGGCGAGCGCTTCGACCCCGGCTTTCAGCGCCTTTCGCAGCAGCTTGCCGTAGACGGGGTCGATTTCGTCTGCGGGGCCCATGCGCGCAGCGTCGGCGCGGTTCACCAGAAAAAAGATCACCGCCCGGTCGCCGGCCTTTGCCATGTCGGTCAGTTCCTGCAGATGCTTTTGCCCGCGCGTCGTGACTGCGTCGGGAAAGCGCGCCATGCCGGGCTCGGTGAGCAGCGTGGTGTTTTTCACCTCCACCCAGCAGCGCCCGTGCTTTTCGTCTTCGAGGAGGATGTCGATGCGCGACTTGCCGCCGCGTCCGTACTTCACCTCGCGGCGAAGTCCTTCGTAACCTTTCAGTTCCTTCACGGCGCCCGAGACAATGGCGTCTTCAACGATGGCATTGGGGCGCGCGGTGTTGATGCCCACCCAGGTGCGGCCCACCTTGATGAGCTCCAGGCTGTATTGGAGCTTGCGCGCGGGGTTGTCGCTCTTTGTGAGCAGCACGGCCGAGCCGGGCTCCGCGCAGCCGGTCATGGGGCCGGTGTTGGCGCAATGGGCGGTAATCAGCTCCCCCGAGGACAGCTCAATATCGGCCAGAAAGCGCTTGTAGCGCTTGATGAGCCGCCCCTGGTGGAGGGGCTGGTCGAAGCGGTGCATGGGCGCCTACTTGATGCCTTCAAGCTCCAGCATCAGCTCGAAGAGCTCGGGGCGGAATATGTCGAATCCGCGGAACTTGCGCCCATTGATGATGATGGTGGGCGTGGAGCTAACCTGGATGCGCACGCCTTCCTTGATGTCGGCGCTCACCGGCGCGAGCGAGGCCGGGTCCTTCCAGCAGGTCTCGAACTTCGCCTGGTCGAGGCCCAGTTGTCCGGCCCACTCCATGTATTTCTCGTCGGAGAGCTCGCGCTGGTTGGTGAAGAGCTGGTTGGCGTATTCCCAGAACTTGCCCTGCTGCTCGGCGCAGACAGCCGCGCGCGCGGCGCCGCAGGCGTGGGAGTGCAGGTTACTCTGCATCCCGGGGTTGCACTCACTGCTCAGCGGGAAGTGATGAAAGTAGACTTCGATCTTGTCGGCGTGCTTCTTCATGATCGGGCTGAGCAGCTCCCAGGCGCGGCCGCAGGCCGGGCACTGGAAGTCGGCGAACTCCTCGATGCGGATGGGCGCGCCCACCGTGCCCTTGGGCGTGTGGTAGGCGCTGCCGACGGTGACTTCGGGAAGGGTGGCGATCCACTTCTTGAGGTTCTCGAGCTGAAGTGCATGCTTGGCTTCGTCATCATTGGCGGCGGCGGAGTCGTCGGCTGCGGCCACGGCTTTGGCCGGGTGCGGTTCCTTGCCCTCGGGCGGCCCCATCGGATTGCTCGTGTTGAAGACGATGACAAGCGCCGCAGCGGCGATCACCGCGCCGGCCTGCACCATGAAGGAACCGCCGAAGCTTCCGAGTGAATCCTTGATCTCGCTCTGGAGTCCCTGGGCGAAGCCGCCGATTCCGCTGGGCAGGTTGAGGAAGGACACGGCGATCGCGGTGAGCGCGATCAGATAGAGCCCGGCGCACAGGATGCAGAGCACCCGCAGGTCGAAGGCGCTGGCACCCGCCATGTAGAGCGAAAATGCCAGATTGAATCCCGCCAGCGCGAAGATCCGGTTGCCGGCCCCAACGGCCTTTTCATCGCCCGACTGCTTGGACTTCAGGTCGATCATCGCCAGGCCGAGCATCAGGGCGTAGGCGACCAGCGCAAAGAGCGAGACGGGAACGCCCAGCAGCTTCGAGTAACCGCTGGCCAGCGCGCTGTCGCAGCTCACTTCGGCAGAGATGTTGCAGAAACTCTCAAAATCCGGCTGGGACAGCAGCTTTGCGTGGGTGCTGGTCAGGACGAGGGCATCGATGATGGCCAGCACCGCCAGGATAGCGAGGAACATGGGAAGCCCGGTGGACCGGTTCTGCTTGGATTCACTCATGTCGGGAATTTTCTCCGGCGTGATTTCCGTATTTCAGGTGCGCGAGATACTAGCGCGAAGCTCCCCCGCATGCGAGCGCCCGGTAGAGGCGGTGCCCCGCACTTGCCCCGGCCCTCCGGGGAAGGGTAATCAGGGCGCATCGCCCGCGTAAGGAGGGGCGCCGCCATGGCCGGTGATTCAAACAAGCGCGCGAAGAAGTCGTCCCTCACGCATCTGGACGCGCGCGGGCAGGCCCGCATGGTGGACGTGGGTGAGAAAGCGATTTCTGCCCGCGTCGCGGTTGCATCCGTGCGCGTGCGGATGAAACCCGAGACACTCAAGCTGGCCACCGGCGGCGCGAAGAAGGGCGACGTGCTCGCCGCCGCGCGCATCGCCGGGATTCAGGCGGCCAAGCGCACGGGCGAGCTCATTCCGCTGTGCCATCCGTTGCCGCTCGATTCGGTAAGCATCGACATCACGCCGGTGACAAAGCCCGCCTTGCTGCGCATCGAGGCGACCGCGCGCACGACGGCAAAGACCGGCGTCGAGATGGAAGCCATGACGGCGGCGAGCGTCGCCGCGCTCACGATCTACGACATGTGCAAGGCCGTCGACCGGGCAATGGTGATCGAGAACCTGCAACTCGAATACAAGTCGGGTGGCAAGAGCGGTACGTTTCGGCGCCGCGGCTACGACGGCAATCCCGAATAAGAGAATTCCGTGATCATCGACAAACAAAGCGAAGAGAGAATCGAGCTGCGCGCGCCGGCGAAGGTGAACCTGCGCCTGGAAGTGCTCGGCAAGCGTCCCGACGGATTCCACGAAGTGCGCCTGTTCATGGTGGCGATCGAGCTGTTCGACAAGATGGTCGTCGAGCGCCGCGAGAGCGGAATCGAGATTTCATGTCCGGGAATCGAGAACGGCCCGGGCAACCTGGCGTGGAAGGCCGCCGAGCTCTTTTTCACCGAGACCGGCGTCGCCGGCGGCGCCCGCATCGAGATCGAAAAGGACATCCCGGCACAGGCGGGCCTGGGCGGCGGTTCGAGCGACGCGGCCGCCACGCTCGATGCGCTGGACATCCTCTACAGAACCGGGCTCAGCGAGGAAAAACGCCGGGAACTGGCAGCCCGCCTGGGCTCGGACATCCCGTTTTTCATCGGGACCCCGCGCCCGGCCTGGGCCCTGGGCCGCGGAGAGATCATCGTCCCGGTGGAGGCAGAGCTGCCCGAGATGTGGCTGGTGCTCATCCACCCGGGAATCGGCGTCTCGACGCCGGTGGCCTATAAAGCGCTGGAGGCTGCCCCCATCGCAGAATCGGCGTTGACCGCCCTGAGGGCGGAGTCTATGAATACGCGCCTTCCAGGGGCTCCCTGGGAGAAAAACGGGGGAAATTTTTTCCTCAATGATTTGGAGCCGCCTGTCTTTGCTCACTATCCTTTGATTCAAGACATCAAGGGAATGCTGCAGGAGGCAGGCGCACCGCTGACGCTGATGAGCGGAAGCGGATCAAGTGTGTTCGGACTGTTCCCTGAAGAGGGGGCCGCGCGAGGGGTACTCAATCGAGCGCGGATCCCGGAAACCTACTTCAGGAGAGTGGTTCGGATACTACGGACTGTTTCCGGCGGCACTGACTAGCGGTCAGGTTGCTCGTCGGCGGGAGCGGCAGACTGCTACGGAGGGGGTCGCAGTTATGCAAGTGACCAACGTGAAGGTCTTTCCGGTGGATGAAGATCGCCTGAAAGCCTACGTCACCATTGTGTTTGACGACTGTTTCGTCGTGCATGACGCAAAGGTGATCAACGGTCCCAGTGGTTTGTTCGTGGCCATGCCCAGCAAACGCACGAAAAACGGGACCTATCGCGACACGGTTCATCCGCTGAACCAGGAAACGCGAGAAATGATTGAGCAGCGGGTTCTGGAGAAATACCGCGAGGATGTCGGAAATCCCCCGCCACTGGGAGGTCCGCCGACGCCCCCGACCGGGACTTGAGCCGGGCGAGCAGATCAACCAATCTCGGCCTTGAAGCATCGGGACGCTGCGTCGGCGTGAGTGATCGCGCCGGCGCTGACAACACTGTTTCGCTTGGGGAGTCGCCAAGTGGTAAGGCAACGGTTTTTGGTACCGTCATTCGCAGGTTCGAACCCTGCCTCCCCAGCCAAAATACATTCATCGTGGGATCATCCGAGGGGGCCAGGGGATGCAGGTCAGTAAGCTCAAGATCTTTAGCGGCAACGCCAATCAGGCGTTGGCGCACTCCATCTGCAAATATCTGGGCATTCCGCTCGGTCGCACCAATATCAAGCGTTTCTCCGACGGTGAGATTTTCGTTGAGATCGACGAGAACGTGCGCGGTATGGACGTCTTTATCGTGCAGCCCACGTGCCCGCCGGTCAGCGACACGCTGGTGGAACTGCTGATCATGATGGACGCGTTCAAGCGCGCCTCGGCGGAGACCATCACCGTGGTGATCCCTTACTACGGCTACGCGCGCCAGGACCGCAAGGTGCAGCCGCGCACGCCTATCAGCTCCAAGCTGGTGGCCGACCTGCTCCAGACCGCCGGCGCCACGCGCGCGGTCTGCATGGACCTGCACGCCGGGCAGATCCAGGGTTTCTTCGACATTCCCGTGGACAATCTCTTCGCCACGCCGGTGATCATTCAGTATCTGCAGAGCCAGGAACTCGACAACCTGACGGTGGTCTCGCCCGATGCCGGCGGCGCCGAGCGCGCCCGCGCCTTCGGCAAGCGCCTCAACGCACCCTTCGCCATGATCGACAAACGCCGCCCGAAGGCCAACGTGGCCGAGGTCATGCACGTCATCGGTGACGTGGACGGGCGCGACTGCGTGATCGTCGACGACATGATTGATACGGCCGGAACCCTCACCCAGGCGGCCCTGGCCCTGGTGGAGAAGGGGGCCCGCTCGGTGCGTGCCTGCGCCACCCACGGCATCCTCTCGGGCCCTGCGATCGAGCGTATCAACGAATCGAAGCTCACCGAGGTGATCGTGACCGACACGATTCCCCACGGAGAGAAGACGGAAACCTGCCCCAAGCTCAAGGTGCTCTCCACGGCGGAGCTGCTGGGTGAGGCAATTCGACGCATTTATTACGGTGAATCTGTCAGTTCGCTTTTTGTTTAGATTCGGCTATAAGGCGGCGCTGCATTGGGCCCCAAGGGGCCAGTGGGGCGATCGGCGAGCGCCGGTCGCAGGAACTTTTTGTAAGAAGGAAACAGACTCATGGCTGAGCAGTTGGCTGTAGAAATTCGTACCGAAACCGGCAAGGGCCCGGCGCGTCGCCTGCGCATGGCGGGCAAGATTCCCGGTGTCTTTTACGGACGCAATGAAGCAACGGTGATGTTCGCCGTCGATCCCAAGGCGCTGCGCAAGGCGCTCTCGGGCAAGACCGGCCTGAACACGCTGATCTCGCTCAAGTCGAGCGACTCCGCGCTCGAAGGCAAGCTGGCACTGCTTCACGACGTCTGTCGTGACCCGGCCAGCCGCGAGCTCAAGCACGTCGACTTGCTCTCGATTGATCCCAAGCGCGAAGTGACGGTGAAGGTGCCCGTGCATGTGCATGGTCGCTCGAAGGGCGTGGTTGCCGGTGGCATCCTCGACCAGATTCGTCACGAACTCGAAGTGCGCTGTCTTCCCGGCGACATCCCCTCTGAAATTCAGGTTGATGTCACCGAACTCGATACGGGCGAGTCGATCCACGTCTCCGACGTCGCGCTGCCTTCGGGTGTGACGGCCGTGGACGAGGACCGCTTCACCATCGTGACGATTGTTCCGCCCAAGGGCATGTCGCTCTCCAAGGAAGAGGAAGCAGCCGAAGCCGCCGCCGCCGAAGGCGAAGGCGCGGCCGCAACCGGAGAGGCGAAGGAGTAATCCTTCGGCGCATCTGGCTGGAGGGCCTTCATGGCGGCTCCATTTCGGCTGGTTGTCGGGCTGGGAAATCCCGGTGCCGAGTATCGCGCCACCCGGCACAACGCCGGGTTCTGGGTTGTCGAGGGGCTCGCTCGAATCTGGGGCGCGGAGCTGCGCCCGGGCAAGTGGAACGCCCACGAAGCGCTCGCAGCGCCCGCCGGCCTGGGCCGCGTGATGCTGCTGGAGCCCCAGACCTACATGAACGAAAGCGGGCGGAGCCTCGCTCCGCTCGCACGGTTTTACAAGCTTGCGCCTGAAGACGTCATCGTGATACACGATGAGCTCGATTTGCCCCCCGGGCGCCTGCGGATCAAGCAGGGTGGGGGCCACGGCGGCCACAACGGCCTCCGATCGATCATCGATCAATGGGGAGAGAAAAACTTCTACCGGGTTCGCGTCGGAGTCGGTAGACCGCCACGTACCAGCGACGTTGTGAAATACGTTCTGGGGCAACCGAGCAAGGCACAGTGGAACAAGCTCGATCAGGCGGTCATCAGGGCAACCGAAGCGGTCGAGAGACTCTTGCGCGATGGGCTCAACGCAACGCAGCAAGACTTTAACCGCAACGACCAATCCGGGGATCTTCCCAACTAGAAGTTTTGAGTCGGGGAACAGGCGGGCATTCGCTCCGCCCTTGTCAGAGGAACCTGTAACAATCAGCAACGCCCATTCGAGGCTCGCATCGCGCGGCCCCGACGGTGTCGCTACAGGCTCCAGGAACCCGAAAACACAAGTTAGCTAAGACCCGCAACCCGGAGGCGCAAAGGCCCCGTGAGGATTGGCGGGAGAGGAGAGAGAGAAACCGTGGACAGCATCATCTACATGGTACCCGCTGCGGGCGTTCTGGCCCTGGGCTTCGCATTCGTGAAGACCAACTGGGTGAACAAGCAGGACGCCGGTGACGAGAAGATGGTCCGGATTGCCGGCCACATTCGCGAGGGCGCAATGGCGTTCCTTGCGCGTGAATACAAGTCGCTTGCGATCTTCGTGGTCGCCGTCGCCATTCTCCTGGGCGTCGCCAATCAGGGCACCGAGAAGCTCACGGCCGTGAGCTTCATCGTCGGCGCCCTCTGTTCCGGCCTGGCCGGTTTCTTCGGCATGCGCGTGGCCACCGCAGCCAACGTGCGCACCTCCGCCGCGGCCCGCACGGGCCTGGTGAAGGCCCTCGACGTCGCCTTCGCCGGCGGCACGGTCATGGGCATGTGCGTGGTCGGCCTCGGCGTGCTGGGCCTCTCGCTTCTGTTCATCATCTTCGGCAACCAGTTCCTCGAGACCAACATGGGCAACGCCAAGGCCTATGAAGAGTCGCTCTTCCACGTGCTGCAGATCGTCTCGGGCTTCTCGCTGGGTGCTTCGAGCATCGCGCTCTTCGCCCGCGTGGGCGGCGGCATCTACACCAAGGCCGCCGACGTCGGCGCCGACCTTGTGGGCAAGGTCGAAGCCGGCATCCCCGAGGATGATCCGCGCAACCCCGCCGTCATCGCCGACAACGTCGGTGACAACGTGGGCGATGTGGCCGGCATGGGCGCCGACCTGTTCGAGTCCTATGTGGGCGCGATCGTCGGCTCCATGGTTCTCGCCGCGGCCTATATCCATGACAACACCACGGGCCTTTCGGGCGCCGCACTCTCGGCCGAGATCTTCCAGGCCGCGACGCTGCCGCTCATCCTGGCTGCGGTGGGCATCGTGATTTCGATTCTCGGCACCTTCTTCGTTCGCACGAGCGAGGGTGGCAACCCGCAGACCGCGCTCAACACCGGCACCTTCGGCGCCGGCGCCGCAATGGCGGCCGCGACCTTCGGCGTGGCCAAGTGGTGGCTGCCCGATCACTACGTCGCGATTTCGATCGCGACGGTTGCCGGCCTCGTCGGCGGCACCCTGGTGGGCATCATCACCGAGTACTACACCGGCACGGGCAAGGCCCCGGTCGATCAGATCGCCAAGGACTCCGAGACCGGCAGCGCGACGAACATCATCTCCGGCCTGGGTGTCGGCATGAAGAGCACCGCGCTTCCGACCATCGTCATCGGCGCGACGATCCTCATCGCCAACCACTACGCGGGTCTCTACGGCATCGGCATCGCCGCCCTCGGCATGCTGGTCACCACGGGCATTCAGCTCGCGGTGGACGCCTACGGCCCCATCGCCGACAACGCCGGCGGCATCTCCGAGATGGCCGGTCTTCCCCCCGAGGTCCGCGAGCGCACCGACAAGCTCGACGCCGTGGGCAACACCACTGCCGCCATCGGCAAGGGCTTTGCCATCGGTTCGGCCGCGCTCACCGCGCTGGCCCTCTTCAGCGCCTACCGCACCACGGTCGGCCTGGACAACATCGACGTCTCGAATCCGTCGGTGCTCGTCGGCCTGCTCGTTGGCGCGATGCTTCCGTTCCTGTTCAGCTCCATGGCCATGAAGGCCGTGGGCGATGCCGCGTTCGACATGATCATCGAAGTGCGCCGCCAGTTCCGTGAGATTCCGGGCCTGATGGAAGGCAAGGCCGATGCTGACTACGCCAAGTGCGTGGACATCTCGACCGCCGCCGCCATCAAGCGCATGGTCGCCCCGGGCGTCCTGGCCGTTGCGGCTCCGGTGATTTTCGGCTTCCTGAGCACCGAGGCCCTGGGCGGCCTGCTCGTCGGCACGCTCTCCTCGGGCGTCATGCTCGCGATCTTCATGAGCAACGCCGGTGGTGCCTGGGACAACGCCAAGAAGACCATCGAGGGCGGCGCTCACGGCGGCAAGGGCTCCGAGGCTCACAAGGCTGCGGTGACCGGTGATACCGTCGGCGATCCGTTCAAGGACACGGCCGGCCCCTCGCTCAACATTCTCATCAAGCTGATGAGCGTGGTGAGCCTGGTGATTGCCCCGCTGCTCGTCTAGTCAAAGCGCAATTACGTGCTAAACAAGCCGGGGCCATTTTGGCCCCGGCTTTTTCTTTCGGCCCGGGGCCGGTAGCGGAGTAGCCAGACCATGGGATTCAATTGCGGCATCGTCGGTCTGCCCAACGTGGGCAAGTCCACCATCTTCAACGCGCTCACGGCGGCCGGTGCGCAGGCCGAGAACTATCCGTTCTGCACCATCGAGCCCAACACCGGGATGGTGATTGTGCCGGACGCGCGCCTCGACAAGATCGCGAGCATGGTCAAGCCGCTCAAGGTGGTTCCCACCACGATGGAATTCGTGGACATCGCGGGTCTTGTGAAGGGTGCGAGCAAGGGCGAGGGCCTGGGCAATCAGTTCCTCTCGCACATCCGCAGCACCGATGCGATCTGCCACGTGGTGCGCTGCTTCGAGGATCCCAACGTCGTGCACGTCGAGGGCTCGGTCGACCCCAAGCGTGACATCGAGGTGATTCGCACGGAGCTGATCCTCGCCGATCTCGAGAGCATTTCGAAGCGTGCCGACAAGGCACAGAAGATGGCCAAGTCCGGCAACGCGCAGCTCAAGGCGGAGTCGGAGTTTCTCAATGGGCTCATGGCCCATCTCGATGCCGGCGATCCGGCCATCACCTATGCCGTGCCCGAGGCGATGCAACAGTTCTTCCGCGACTGCTTTCTGATTACGGCCAAGAAAGTGCTCTACGTTGCCAACGTCGACGAAGCCGCCCTGGCCAATGGCAACGAACACACACAGACCGTCGAAGCCATCGCCAAGGCCGAAGGCGCCGAGGTCGTGCGCATCTGCGGCAAGATCGAGGGAGAGCTCAGCGAACTCGACGCCGAAGAGCAGCAGGCCTTTCTCGAAGACCTGGGGCTTGAAGAGCCGGGCCTCAACCGCCTGATCTTCGCCGGCTACACCCTGCTGGGGCTAATCAGCTACTTCACCGCGGGCGAAAAAGAGGCCCGCGCCTGGACCATCACCCGCGGAATGAGCGCCCCGCAGGCGGCCGGCAAGATCCACACCGACTTTGAAAAGGGATTTATCCGCGCCGAGGTCATTGCCTATGACGACTTCATCGCCTGCGGCGGAGAGGCCGGAGCCAAGGAAAAGGGCAAGCTGCGCGTCGAGGGCAAGGAATACATTGTCCAGGACGGCGACGTGATGCATTTCCGGTTCAACGTCTAGCCCTGGCCGCCGATCTCCAGTTCGAAAAACTTGTCGACGTCGAGATGGTCGAGCACGTCCTCATCGGACTTCTCGTACGCCTTCTTGATCTTGTCGAACATTACCTTCGCTTCTTCGAGATTGATCATGCCGTTTGCGATCATCGCGCCCTGGATAAATCCGATCCAGCGATGGGCCTTCGTGCTCGGCCAATCGCGGGCATGTTCGATGATTTCATCGCACATCTTCACCAAGTGTTTGGGCTGAAGCGATTGGGGCTGGTCGGAAGCCGAGACACTGGATGCCTTGAGCATCTCCCTGCATTGCTCGGCCATTGCAAAAATCAGACTGATATTTTTCGGCATGGATCACCCCGGATTGGTTGGAGGTTCGGACCTCGTCGTCAGGCCTGCGTTCGCAGTTGATGACGTCCGTCTCTCAGCGATCGATCAGGGTGCCGTTGCAGGCGGGTATGAAGCAATCTTACACCATTTGGGGCTTGATTGCCCCGCCGGGATGCCGCCACCGATTGCCCCGGAGGCCCCGAAATCGCTCCCAGGTGCGCTGAAATGCCAGTTCCGGGCCCGCGCGCCTGCCTTTACAACCCACCCCCCGGCGGCTATAGAGCGCCCCCTGAACCCTTGCCCGACCCACTGGCAGGTAAAACCAAATAAATACAAAGGGTCGGGCTACCGGGGACTTTGCACAGTCGCCCGGTAACCGGAAGGAGCCAGCAATGCTCTACGAGTGCATGGTGCTTTTCAGCCCCGAGCTCTCGAGTGAAGAACTCGAGGCCGCTCGCACCAAGGTTGAAGACACCCTTTCCAAGAAAGGCGGCAGCGTAGCCCTGTGGGACCACTGGGGCGATCGCCGTCTGACCTATCCCATCAAGAAGAAGAACCGCGCGTTCTATTCGATTGCCTACATCGAGGCGAACAACGAGGCCCGCACCGAGCTGGTCCGTACGTTCAAGCTCTCCGATGCAGTGCTGCGCCACATGATCGTGGTGCCGCCGGTCGCTCCGGATCTGGCCGCCATCGCCAACAAGAGCGCGGCCCGCGCCGAGTACGAGCGTGAGCGTGAGTCGGGTGGCCGTTACGGTGACCGTGGTGATCGCTACGGTGATCGTGACCGCGGTGGTGATCGCTACGACAATCGCGGTCCGCGCGGCGATGACCGTGGCGAGCGTTCCGCGCCCGCACCGGCGGCGCCCGCACCTGCTGCTGAAGCTGCCGCCCCGGCGGAAGCTGCTGCTCCCGCGGAAGCGCCGGCTGAGGCCGCTGCTCCGGCCGCGGAATCCACCGAGGAGGCACAGTCATGAGTGAAGAACAGAACAATGCCCCGGCGGCGGAGCGTCCCGCATCGGATCGTTCGGCTCCCAGCGGTGATCGTCGCCCCGGCGGTGACAGCCGCGGCGGCCCGCGTGCCGGCGGTCGTGACGGCGGACGCGATGGTGGACGTCGCGGTGGCGGCGGCCCCAAGGGCGGCGGTCGTCGTCGTTTCTCGCGCCGCAAGGTTTGCCGTTTCTGCGTGGACAAGGTCGATTACATCGACTGGAAGGACACGCGCACCCTCAAGCACTACATCAGCGAGCGTGGCAAGATCGTCCCGCGTCGCACCACGGGTACCTGCGCGCATCACCAGCGCCAGCTCAAGATTGCCGTGAAGCGTGCCCGCCAGGTGGCCATCGTGCCGGTGGCTGCGCATCACGGCCGCCCGTAATTTTCAACCCAATGGATTGACCACAAGGGGGAGCCGCAAGCTCCCCCTTCGTGTCTGATCCCGGCGATACGGTTCCATGTTTTCCATTCTCGCGGCCTACGGATTCTTCTTCATCCTGCTTGCGGCGATCTCCGCCATGCTGGCGGCGATGCTGGCCGCTGTGTACTGGCGTTCGGGACCGGTGGTGGGACTGCTCACGCTGGGCGGGCTCGGGCTGGCCGGCACCTGGGTTTTGAGTGGAGACTTCACGATTCCCATCGTCGTGCTGGCCGCCGTGTTGATCCACGCGGTCGATCGCCGCTGGAGCCTCTCACGTGCGATCTGGCAGGCCTTTGCCCTCAACGCGTTGGTGATTCTGGCCTGGATGCTGATGGTCTACCTGGCCTTTCAGGCGCGTCCCTACGCGGCCATTGAAATCCAGGAAATGCTCGGCGAGCTGGAAGTAAAGCCGTGGATGGTGGGGATTGCGCCCGGATTTTTGCTGGCCGGACAGTTCGTTGCCGCCTGGATCGGGGTCCTGCTCACCTCCAGCGGCAATGCCGAGCTGTGGCCCCAGCAGGACGTGCAGGACTGGGAAATTCCATGGTATCTGGTCTGGGTTCTGATCGGGTGTGGATTCGGCGTCTGGGGCCTGCTGGCGGGCCTGGTTCAGGATACCCAGAGCGGGGCGCTGCTCGCGCTCTTCTCCAGCGGCGCCGTGCTGGCCGCTTCCTGGTTCCTGGTGCAGGGCTTCCTGGTAGGGGTCGTGGCCATGAAGACCTGGAAACTGCCCGCCTGGCTGGGAATCCTGGCCATGCTCTCCATGTGGCATTTTCTGCCCCTGGTGGGCGTAGCCGAGGTCTGGGGCGGATTTCGGGCCCGGATGCGGGCCCATGCGGCGGCCCGCGAACAGGGGCGCAAAAGGGGCGACGGAGATTTTTGACCCGGCCCCACCTGTTGGCTATAAGACAGCCCCTTCGCGCCTGTAGAGCCGCCTGGTGGTGGACGTGCCGCGAAAAACGGAAATTGAGCAAGGGTCCATGCGAGACCCGAGGAAATGATCATGCGAGTGATTCTCCAGGAGAACATCGAAACGCTCGGCGCCGTCGGTGAAATCGTCAACGTCAAGCCCGGCTATGCCCGCAACTACCTGCTTCCCAAGGGCCTGGTGCTCGTCGCCAACGAGTCCGCCGTCAAGGAATGGGAGCACAAGCAGCGCGTGACCGCCGACCGCATCCGCAAGCTGCGCCTGAGCGCCGAAGGCGTCGCCAAGCAGCTCAAGGGTGTGAAGGTCGAAATCTCCGCCAAGGTGGGCGAGGGCGAGCGCCTGTTCGGCTCGGTCGGCAACGCCGACATCCTCAAGGGCCTGATTGAAAAGGGCTTCGGTGGTCTGAGCCGCAAGGACATCCACCTGCCGCGCCCGATCAAGACGCTCGGCGAGCACACGGTCAGCGTGAAGCTTCACCCCGAAGTGAGCACCGACATCATTGTCGATGTTGTGCGTTCGGCCGACAGCCCGCCGCCGGTTGAGACCAAGAGCAAGACCGACGAGATCCTCGAGAAGGCCGCCGCCGAAGAACAGGCCGCTGCCGCATCCGAGGACGAAGGCAACGACGAAGAAGCATAAGCGTCGCGAATTCGATTCAACGAAAAGCCCCGCCAGATGGCGGGGCTTTTTTTGTTGTGGTGGCTCGGTGTTTGAGCCACCGCATGCCTGCTGAAGGGCGCGCGCCACCAGTCGGCGCAGCGCAGGGCGACGCATGCGTCGCCCCTACGAGTGGCACACCCACAACGTCGTGTAGGGGCGAGGCATGCCTCGCCCGCTCCGGGTCTGCCGATCAGCGAGCACGAGCACGTCCACGTTCACGTCCACGACGATTGAGGACGCCGGAATTTCAATGGATTGCCTGTGACGCCCGCTGACACACCCCCATGGCAGACTCTCCTTAACAAAGGGAGGGCGCCATGGGCGAATCCGAAAGCGGCACCAGCCTGGCCGATCACTTTTTAGAAGAATGGAGCGCCACGCGCGGCCCGCTCTTCGAAGACCCGCGCGAGGCGGTCTGCCGCATCCTGGCCATCGAAACTGTGGCCCACCTCTCGCGCCTGGCGCCAGGGCGCACTGTCCGGCTTCGCGCCGCACGGGTCCTGGGCGAGGCCCTCGTGCCCGTTGCCGATTCAAACCGGCCTGCCGGCAAGGAGCAGCGGGCGCGCGTGAACATGGCGCTCGTCGACATCAAACGCGCCTACCGCAAGGCCGGGCACTACCGCGACATCACGCCGGTGTTCGAGAAGCTGCTGCACCGCGCCGCATTCGAAAAAGACCTGACCGGACAGCTGCGCACCCGCGCCCTGGCCGAGCAACTGGCCGCCGTTCTCCAGGGCGAGAGCAGCCTTCTACAACTGCGCGCGGCAAGGACGCTGCTGGCAATGACGAGGGACGCCGCGCGAAAGGTGGGCAGGGAGAGGCCCGACGCCGCGCAGCAAGACGCCAGCCCCAAGGCGCCACCCGCTCAAGAAGTCGTGCACGAGCACGAGCACGTGCACGTGCACGATTCAGGGACTCACCCCACCCAGCAGGCTTACGAATGCCGCGCCGCCAGCCCCCCGTAGCGCGTGGGGCACCAATTAAAAAAAAATCACGGAAATGAGATCGCGAGGAAGGAGATTGCAGAGAAGAAAGAAAGACAAGAACAAAGAGATAAGCGCCAAGGCGCCAAGCACGCCAAGGCGGAACGGATCACTTCGGCATTCTTGGCGCCCTTGGCGTCTTGGCGGTTGAATTTCTGCCGCCGACTGAGGCACTTGGATGATGGGGCTGTGCTATCATTAGCCAACCCGAAAGAAGCAAGGCCCATGACCAACCCCACCCGATACC
>JAGRBM010000337.1 GCA_020434085.1 Chrysiogenia bacterium
AAGGAAGCGGTGGGTCGCACAGGCAAACCGGCAAACTTCGAAATCACGGACGAGAAAATCCGAAAGTACGCCGAGGCCACGAACGAAGACAATCCCCTCTTTGCCAGCGCCGAGAGACTGCTGGCCCCACCCTGCTTTGCCTTCACCTATTCCTCGCCCGGAATGGCGCGCGTGCTAGGGCGCCCGGACCTGGGCGTCGATTTTCTTCGGCTCGTGCACGGCGAGCAGGTGTTTCGCTACCACCAGCCTGTGTGGTCCAACCAGAACGTGACCAGCCAGGCGATCATCGCAGGAGTCGAGACCAAGGACACCGGTGAGACACTCACCATTGATACCCGCGCGACCAATAAAGCAGGCGAGCTGCTCACCGAATCCCGCTTTGTCTTTTTCATTCGCGCAAAGGATGGTGCTTCAACCAAGAAACCCCCTGAGCCCGAACCGGCACGCAACTGGCTGTTCAAGACCGTCATGGAAGTCACCCCCGATCAGGCCACCCGCTACGGACAGGCCTCGGGCGATCGCAACCCCATCCACATGGACCCCGAGGCGGGAAAGCGCGCGGGCCTCGGCGGCGTCATTCTCCACGGCCTGTGCACCATGGCCTTTGCTTCACAGGCCGTGATCGACGGATGCCTGGACGGGGATGCCACGCGGCTCAAGCAATTTGGCAATCGCTTTGCACGCCCGGTGCGCCCCGGAGACACTGTCACCACGCGCGTCTGGAGCGAGGGAGAGGGCCGCGTCGGGTTCGATGCCCTCATCCAGGACGGCACCATCGTGCTCAAGAATGGCGTCGCCGAGTTCGTCTGAGTCTGGAGAGAGCTGATGGTCGCAAATCACATGGATGCAATCGTGCAGATGTATCCCGAGCTTCCCTTCCACAAGGTGCTCGGGTTCGAGATCCTCAAAACCGTCCCCGACATGGCGCGTGTACACCTGCCCTTCAAGAGCGACCTGGTCAGCAGCGGCAACGCCTACCATGGCGGGGTAATCGCCTCGCTCATGGATCTCACCGGCGCGCTGGCTGCCTGGAGTGGTCACGACCCCCAAAAAGGAACGCGCGCGGCTACTGTCTCCTTCACAGTGCAATACCTCGCCGCCGCCCGCGGTGAAGATATCATCGCCGAAGCCCGCGCCACCGGTCGGGCGAAAGAACTCATCTTCTGCGATGTCTCCGTCCGTACAAAGGAAACCGACCGCCTGATCGCGATCGGCAACCTCGTGTACCGAACCGGCTAAGAGCCGCTTATGGACTCACGATCACAATATTCGCAGTGGGGGAGTATTTACTTCCGTAATTGCTTGGGGTCAGAAGCGTGAAAGTGGCGGAGCGGACGGGACTCGAAATCGGGCACCCGGAGGGTGTCTCGAGGGAGTTGAGAGGCATTGAGTGCCGCAACACGCCGCACGTTTTCTCAATCCACGGATTTGCGATGGCTCTTGCGGTTCACTGAGGCACCGATGCGCCTTGCCCCTTGTATGGCTGAGATCTCGCTACCTTCCCACCAACTTCCGGCATACTTTCTCTGTTAGAGGATCCATCGGGAAGTAGCTCTCGATGCGCAGCTCCTCGAGCATCACCGTCTGCCGGCTGCTGAATCGGGTGATGGTGGTGTTAGGATGAGAGGACATCGTCTCCGAGCCGGAACTTCAGCAGCAGCACTGGCCAGGGGCATAGAGGGCTTCAAACATATTCTCACGGGGATGGTTGTAGAAAACCGGTGCAGGCCACGAGCACTGCGAAATTCGCAGCGAGCTTCCTAGCTGGCGGCGGAGAGAGTAACGATGTCGCGAAGGGACGCTGCTTCGACCCTGTGGCGCCCGGAGTTCTTGGCGCGATAGAGCAGGCTGTCAGCGGCTTCCAGCAGGCTTTCGCCGTCGAGGTTCGCCCCGGTGTGGGAGGTGACGCCGATGCTCACCGTCACATTGAATTGCTCACCGCCGCAACGAAACGAGAGCGCCGCGACGGTGCGGCGGATGCGCTCTGCCAAAACCCGCGCACCTTCGAGGTCCGTTTCAACGGCCAGGATCGCAAATTCCTCTCCTCCCACGCGGGCTGCGATGTCCAAGTCAGAGCGGGCAACGCCTGCAAGGGCTCGGGCAATCTGTCGGAGCACTTCGTCTCCAACAGCATGCCCGTAGGTGTCGTTGATCTTTTTGAAGTGGTCGATATCGCACATGAGAAGCGACATGGGGCGGCTTGCACGCCTGGCCCGTGTCACTTCCTCGGAAAGCTCCGCCATGAATCGCCTGCGATTGGCCAGGCACGTCAACGGATCGGTCAGTGAGAGCGCCCGAAACTCCGCTTCCCGCTCGCGCGAGAGCTTTGCAAGGAAGGTCATCATTGCCAGCTGCCTCGAAAGTGCCTGGAACTGTGCTTCGCGTTTGTGCCATGCGCCCGCAAGAAAGACGGTTCCGGCCAGAGCCATAACTGCGAGCACCAAAGGCGCGCCGTAGCCAATGAGCTGCGCGTGGCTGAATAGGCGCATGGCGTGATTTGGACCCGCCAATGCTGCCCGCGCA
Organism: Chrysiogenia bacterium; assembly: GCA_020434085.1. Classification (NCBI taxonomy): domain Bacteria; kingdom Pseudomonadati; phylum Chrysiogenota; class Chrysiogenia; species Chrysiogenia bacterium. Next base: position 2,524 of record JAGRBM010000337.1, read on the forward strand.
TCGGCGATCGCCGCGATGGGTGGCAGCCCGCCCGGAAGGGGCACTTGCAGCGCGGCGCCGCCGTCGCACGAAAGGGTCAGCGACATCATCATTATCGTCACGAATACCCGGACTGCGGATTCCATTGAAACATCCCCTCCCTGCATTTGGGCCGCCCCTCACCCAGTGCCCGCTAGGGCACTGTGACCACGGCCACTGCGGGCTCACCCGCGCTCCCCATACAGATGAGGAAGAGCTCCGTGCCGCCGGTCTGCCCGTGGGCGAGCACGCCGCCGCCAAGACCGGCAACGGACGTTACCAGCACGCTGCGGTCTTCGTCGTTGAAGAGGTGGCAGCTCTCAGCATAGGTGCTGGTCCATGTGATGTTGGTGGCGTCGGCCTTGAAGGAATCGATGCGCACCGCGCTTGGGTCGTAGTGACGCCCGTCATCGACAGTTTCACTGCCTGTGCCGTCGATGTCGCTCTCGGTTTGTCCATCGGCGCGGGTGGTCTGCGCCTCCCAAAGGCCCTCGCCGATGGCGGCGTCGGCGGCGGCGTTGTCGCCCGCGTCGATGCAGCCTGTATCGGCGCCTGCGGGATCAAGAAACAGCTCGCCACCCGCGTTGGGTTGTTCGAAGGGCTGGCCCGTAAGGGTGACATTGCCAGTGCCTTCGATGTCGGTCTCGTTGCAGGTGTGGCTGGCCGTCAGGTTGCCGCTCCCGCTCACGACGATCTCCGAGCTCACGGGATTGCTGGATGCAGGGTTGTCATCGAGGTTTCCGTAGAAAGCGCCGTTGATGACCTCCACGCTGCTGGATTCCACAAGAATCGCTCCGCCCACGCCGTCGTGATCATCGTCGAGAAAGTCGGCTTCGTTGGACTCGAAGCTCACGTTGATGAGGGACGAGTCGTCCCAGAGGAACGCGGCACCACCGTCGGATTCAGCGAGATTGCCGCGAAACGTGGCGTTGATGAGCGTGAATTCTCCGGAATCGTTGTAGACAGCGCCGCCCTGGTCGCCGTAGTTCTCGGCGAACGTCGCGTTGACGAAGGTGGTGGCATCGCTGGCCAGTATATACAAGCCCCCTCCGTACGTGGCGCTGTTGCGCGAGAAGGTGAGGTTCATTGCCATGAGCGAATAGTCGTCGGACATCCCGCCGCCATTGGACATCCCCCCGCCAGAGGAATGGGGGCCGCCCTGGTTGTTCACGAAAGCGACGTTGCCCATCGCCGTATCCGACATCAGGAGGCACAGTCCGCCGTTCCCCCAGGTTCCCGCGTTCGCGAAAAGGATTACGTCCGAGAACGATACGCCTGAAAAACCGGTGAGTATCGAACAATTGAAAGCGGTGTTGTGATGGAAGACGACGTGATCAATGCTCAGCCCGCTCACGCTGTCGTTGTACATCGCGCTCCCGCTGATGCACTCGAAGGGGCCGTCACACGGATAGTCGACATGGCCGCCGGTTACCTGGAAGCCCGAAAACCGGGCGCTGCTTGCCCCCACAACCACGTGCCAGGAGTCGTCGGTGGTGGGCCCGTCGCCGGTGTTGTCGCCGTCCAAAATCGTGGGGTTGGCAATCCAGTCGCTGTCCTCGTGCGTGCACTCGCCGCCGGTGAACCCGCCGAAGACCGACACCCCCTCGGCCATGGTGAGTACGGGGTCCGTGCTTCCCGACTTGTAGGTCCCGGCCGCGACCCAAACTTCGTCACCGGAGGTGGCCGCGTCCACAGCCGCCTGAACGCTGGTGAAGGCGCTCTCCCAGGTAGTGCCGTCTTCGTCGCCCGAGTCGTTGTTCTGATTGACGTAGAGCACGTTTTCAGGGGGCTCGCAGGCAGGTAGAGCAATCGGATCCTCGGTGAGCGGGCATCCACCCATGAGGGCAGCGATCAGCAGTGCCAATGCGCTCAAGCTCCATTTTGCGTTTTCCGGTTTCTTCATATCCATGCTCCCGCCTTCTTGTTGCTTACGGATTGATCGCCGTTGCCACGGCCGGCTCGCCCGCGCTTCCCATGCAGATGAAGAAAAGTTCGGTGCCGCCCGCCTGCGCGTGGGCCAGCGTGCCGCCGTAGAGATCCATCTCGGGAACCGCAATGATGGTCTTGTTTGCATCGTTGAAGAGGAAACAGTTGTCGGCATAGGCGCCGGTCCAGGTGGCGTTGGCCCCGTCGGCGCTGAAGGAATCGATGCGCACAGCGAAGGGATCGTAGTGACGCCCGGCATCGGCCTGCTCGGTTCCCATTCCGTCGACGTCTGCCTCACTCATGCCGTCGGCCCGGGTGGTCTGCGCCTCCCACAATCCCTCGCCGATGGCGGCGTCGGCCGCGTCATTGTCGCCCGCGTCGATGCAGCCGGTATCGGCGCCCGCGGGGTCAAGAAACAGCTCACCACTTGCGTTGGGTTGCTCGAAGGGCAGGCCCGCGAGCGTCACGTTGCCGGTGCCGGAAAGGCCGGTTTCGTTGCAGGTGTAGCTCGTGGTGATGGCGCTGCCCTTGACCGCAAAGGTATCCGCCGGTGCGGGGCCGCCGACCCCTTCGTCGTTGTGGTCGAGATTCCCGTAGAGCGCACTGTTTGTAATCGTTATCTCACCATCGGTGGTGAAGATGGCGGCGCCTTCGAAGTCGTAGCCCTCGTGCTCGACGAAATCGGCCTCGTTGTAGGCGAAGGTGCTGCTGGTAATGGTGGCATCGGCCCACAGGTGCAGGGCCCCGCCGACGACGGCCGCCATGTTGCCCTCGAAGCTCGTGTTGGTGAGCCAGAGCGAGCCGATATCCTGTTGCAGCGCGCCGCCCCTGTAGGCGGAGTTTTCCCTGAACGTCGCGCCGACGATGGTCACCGATCCGCCGTTCTGCCAGATCGCGCCACCTTCATGCGCATTGTTCCGGACGGCGGATGCATTGGTCACCATCACCGTGGAGTTGGTCTCGGTGAGTGCGCCGCCTTCGGATGCACCGCCGCCGTGGTTGCTGACGAAGGCGATGTTGTTGAGGGCCACCTCGGAGTCGCCGATCAGGAGTCCGCCGGTTTCCTTGGTGCCGGTGTTGCCAAAGTAGATTGTGTCCGCGAAAGAAACGCTCGAACGAACATTGGAAACGGGTGCAAAGAAGCCTGCGTTGCCGTGGAAAATGACGTGATCGACACTCAGATTGCTGACATCAATGTTGTACATCGCGCTGCCGAAGACGCAGCTGGGGACGTCACCGCAGGGAAAGTCCCCATAGCCGCCGGTCACCTGAAAGCCTGAAAACCGGGCACCCGAAGCACCTTCGACCACGTGCCAGGCATCGTCGCTCGTGGGTCCGTCGCCAGTGCTGTCGCCGTCCAAAGTCGTCGGGTTTACGATCCAGTCGCGCTCGGCGGCACTGCACTCGCCCCCGGCAAATCCGCCGAGAACGGAGACCCCATCGGCCATGAGGACGAGAGTCTCGTTGCCGCCCGACTTGTAAGTCCCCGCCGCGACCCAGACTTCCTCGCCGGTAGTGGCCGCGTCGACCGCCGCCTGGACAGTGGTGAACGCACTCTCCCATGATCTGCCGTCCTCGTCGCCCGAGTCGTTGGCCTGATCGACGAGGAGCACCCCTTCGGGGATCTCGCAGGGAGTTTGAGCAATCGGATCCTCGGTGAGCGGACACCCGCCCAAGAGGACACCGATCAGCAGTGCCAGTGTGCTCAAGCTCCACTTTGCATTTCCGGGTTTCTTCATATCCATGCCCTCGCCTTCTTCTTGTTTACGGAACGATCGCAGTTGCCACGGCGGGCTCGCCTGCGTTCCCCATGCAGATCAAAAAGAGTTCGGTTCCGCCCGCCTGAGCGTGGGCGAGCATTCCGCCGTCGAGATCCGCTTCGGGGATCACTGCCACGGCGTCGTTTGCGTCATTGAAGAGGAAGCAGTTGCCCGCATAGGCGCCGGTCCAGGTGATGTTCGTGCCGTCGGCGCTGAAGCTGTCGATGCGCACCGCGAAGGGATCGTAGTGACGCCCGCCGTCGGGGGTCTCCGTGTTCACGCCGTCGATGTCGCTCTGGGTTTGCCCGTCGGCGCGGGTCGTTTGCGCCTGCCAGGTTCCGAACCCGAGCGCGGCGCTGGCGATGCCGGGGTTGCCGGCGTCGATGCAGGAGGTGTCCGCGCCGGCAGGGTCGAGAAAGCTCATCGGGCTCGCCGTGGCGTATTCAAAGGGCAGGCCCGCGAGCATCACGTTGCCGGTGCCCGCGATGCCGGTCTCGTTGCACGAGTAACTCGCAAGGAGGGTGCCGCCGATGATGTTGAGCTCCGAAGTCATCGGGGAACCGCCGTCGTCCTGATCGAGATTCCCATAGAAGGCGGCATTGCTGATTTCGTAGTCGCCATCGATGGTGGCAACCGCGCCGCCCACGCCGTCGGTCATGTCACCGGTGTCGGCGTCCGCCTGGTTGGAATCGAAGGTGACGTTGACGAACTCACCGAAATCGTTGGTGCTGCCATCGAGCAGGATCGCGCCGCCGCTCTCGGCGGCCACGTTGCCGCGAAAGGTCACGTTGGCAAGCAGGAAGGTATCGTCAGTGTCGACAGGCTGAGTGATCTCTCCCGCGCGCAGTCCGCCGCCGACGATGGCCGTGTTCTCGCTGAAGGTCGCACCGACGATCGTGACCAAGCCGCTGTCGATGTTGACCCCGCCCCCGTAGTCGGCCTCATTGCGCACGAACGTGACGTTGCTTGCTGTCACAACGGAACCTTGATTGGCGACGTCCAGGCCGCCTCCGACACTGGTTACGTCTCCCATATTGTGAACGAACGCGACGTTGTCCAGATCTAGCGTAGTGGAGGCGCTCTCCATGCCGGCCGTGGCGGAATAACCGGTGTTTCCGACAATCAGCACGTTGGAGAACGAGATTGTGGCGCCGAAGTTGTAAATCGTCGCGCCGTCCGTGTGGTTGTCGTGGAAGATTACGTCGTCGACGAACATCTCATCGAGGCCGGCGCCGAGATTGGCCATGCCCGCACCCGTGGTACAGTAGGGGCCGAACTGCGGGCAGCCCGCTTCGGTATTTCCTCCGGTGACGCGGAATCCCGAGATCCGGGTGTATCCGGCACCCCAGATCACGCTCGCGGCATCGTCCAGGGTCGGCCCGTCGTCGGTCTGGTCGCCATTGAGGATCGAGGGATTGGCGACCCAGTCGCGCGCGCCGCGCATGGTTTCGGTCCCGGTAAAACCGCCGAAGAGCGAGCCGCCGGGCACCATCTGGGCCACGGGGAAGTTGCTGCCCGAGGTATAAGTCCCCGCCGCCACCCAGACCTCATCGCCGTATTCGGCCGCGTCGATAGCGGGCTGGACCTTCGTGAAGGCTGTCGCCCAGGTGAACCCGTTTTCGGTACCGGACACGTTGGAGACGTCGACGTAGAGCACGCCCTCGGCACCGATGCACGGATCGGGCGGGTCGATCACGTCACCGTCATTGTCGGCGCGCAGCCCGTCGCACTGGCCGTCCCCGTCACTATCAGCGTCATTGGGGTTGGTAAGAGCCGCAACTTCGTCGCCATCGGACAGGCCGTCATCATCTGAATCAGCGTCGGTCGGATCGAGTTCAAAGGGATCGCGCACGCCGTCGTGGTTGAGATCCTCGAGCCCGTCGGAGAGCCCGTCGCCGTCGGTGTCGACAAGTGTTGGATCGAATCCGCCGATCACCTCCACGCCGTCGAGAATGCCGTCGTTGTCGGAATCGGAATCGCCGGCGTCGCTGCCGTAGATCACCTCGTCGGCGTCGGAGAGCCGGTCGAAGTCCGAGTCGATGAGAATCGTCACGACCAGCGGATCCGAGACGTTGCCGTCGGTGTCGGTCACCGTGAAGGTGAGCGAATCCTTGTCGTTGTAGTTCATGTCCGGCGTGTAGGTGACGCTCAGCGGTGCCGGGCCCGTGTTCACGTCCAGCGAGCCGTTGACCGGAAGCATCCCCACGTTCACCGTCAGCTCGGCTACCAGGTCCTCCCCATCGACGCCAGTCAGCTCGATGACGCCCGAGCTGTTTTGCACCACGCTGACCTCGAGGTCGGCCACCGCCACCGGCGCCAGGTTGACGTCATAGATCTCGCTCTGAATACCACTGAGGTTGCCCGCGCTGTCACGTGCCAGGAACTTCACCGTGAACAGGCCGCTGGCCAGATCGCCGACCACCGTGATGGAAGAGCTCCCCACCGTTACGGTGCCGTTTCCAGCAAAATCAGGATCGCTGCCGTCGAGTGTGTAGGAGATGGCCCCGCAGGCAACGTCATCGCTGCAGACGAGCAGCACGTTCACTGGCGCATCGAACATGCCACCCGAGGGGCTGGCAATCACCATGGGGGAGATCACGTCTGTATTGATCTGCGTAAGCGTATCGTCGTCCGAGACCGCGTCGCCGTCGAGATCCACACCGATGGGAGTGTCCATCGCATTGACGACCACGGCGACGTTCTCTCCGCTTTCATCGGCCACTGTGTTGAGGCGCACCATCGGCGGGCTTCCGGCGATGAGGAAGAACTCCGCAATGCCGTTCCCGTCCTGATCGATCCCCACACTGCCGGAAGTGTCCGAGGGTATGTAGATCCACTCGGGGACCGCATCCCCGCTCAGATCCACGCCGTCGGCCACGCTGTCGTTGTCCACGTCAACCGTGGTCCCTTCAACGGTGGTGCCGCCGGTAGTAGGAATCCTGATCGTCGTCACCGGCGAAAGAAGCTCCGTCTGCGCGATCGCATTGCCCGTTTCGGTCCCCTCGCATCCTGCAAGCACCTGAACCAGCAGGGCTAGCCCAATCCATCCCCAAGCGATCCTCATGACTTCTTATCCTCCGTTAACGGAACCACATGGAAGCCCAGGGTGTAGACTTCCTTGGGTTCGCCCGAATCGTTGTTGTCTTTGTCTGCTTTGGTTTCGTGCCAGGCCGTGATCTGCTGAAGGAGCTCGCGCCGAAAGTCGTCGATTTCGGCGCACACCTGCTCGTATTCCCTGGCCGTGAGATTCACGGTGACCGAGGTGATGTTGCGCTCGCTTTGCGGAACGCCGTCCAAACTCTTGATCGCCTTTTCCCACATGGTGCGGTGGAAGTTGCGGGCCGCCAGCGATTGCAGGGTGGGCTGGGAGAGCAGCGTCGGGCTCGCCGGTTGCAGGCGGCCCTCGTCGTCGCGAATGGCCAGTCCGGTTTTCTCCAGAAGGGTGATCGCCCGGCGGACTTCGCTGGGTTTGACCTGGGCACGAAATCGCTTGGCGATCCACGCCGGGTCTTCACGGAAATCCTCGTGGTGCATCAGTTCGCGAATGGGAATCGCGATCCAGTGGGTGTAGACGTCGAACTGCGCCTTCTTGAGTTCCACGCCCTTGCTACGCGCCCTGCGGATGCGGCGAAGCAGTCCGTAATACTCGTTGCGCTCGGCGTCGCTGCTTGCCTGTCCCAGCAGCACCAGCGCTTCGAAGAGCTTTTCTTCGCTCTCACTGAGGCCCAGCCCGCGGGCGAACTTGGGAATGGAGGCTTCTGAGAGATTGCGCTTTCCATCGGCCACGAGCATCAGGAAATTGGAGGTAGAAAACCCGGCACGCCGCGAGAACTGCCGGTAGGAAAATCCGCGCTGGGTTTCCTTGAG
>JAGRBM010000338.1 GCA_020434085.1 Chrysiogenia bacterium
ATGAACCGGTTCAAAGAGGCCGCGACGCGCGTGGCGGGCGAAGCGCGCGAGGCTCTCAAGCTCGCCCCGCTCGAAATCGCCATGGGCTTTGCCCTGGCGGCGAAGTTTTCCTGGACCGTTGAAGAAGGCGGCTCCGATGCCTGGGAGTCGTGGTTCCTCTTTCTCATGGCTTTCCTGCCGGGCTGGATCGCGGTCTTTGCCGCAACCACGCTCCAGCGGCTGGGTGCCCTGCCCCCGCTCTGGCGTTGGACGCTGAGCGCGGCGGGACTGACGCTCGCACTAATCTATCGAACCTACATCTTCGACCTCGATTATAGCGCCGAGATCTGGCGTTTCTTTGTCCTGCTTCACGCGATGCTGCTGGCACTGACCGTGCTACCGCTCGTTGCACGCAACGCGGCGGCCGACCGGCGCTACCTTCAGTGGCATTTCACATTTCGACTCACAGAGCGCTTCGCCCAGGTGTGCTTCTACTGTCTCATCCTGTACGCTGGCATGGCAGGCGCCATCGGCGCGATACAGAACCTTTTCGACCTCGATGTACGGGGCGAGCTGTACGGACACGTTTTCTCCGTGACCACCCTCGCGTTGGCGCCATGGTTGCTGGCCGCCGGGATTCCCTGGCTCTGCGAGATCAAAGACCTGCCGCTGGCCCAGCCAGAGCCAGATCGGATTCATCGAGGCGTCGCCTACCTGGTTGTGCCGTTGGGGCTGGTCTACCTCGCAATCCTCTACGCCTATTACGTGAAGATACTGGTCACCGGAGAACTGCCAAAGAACCTGCTCTCCCCGCTGGCGCTGGGTGCGGGGCTCATCGGGCTCGCCGGGGTCTTTGCGCTTGAGCCCTTCCGCGCGCGCGCGCAGTATCCGCTGCTGGCCTGGTTTCAAAAGTGGTTTTCACCCGTTTACCTCCCGCTGGTGCCGCTTGCGGCATGGGCGCTCTGGATTCGCATCGACGACTACGGACTCACCGAGCTGCGTTACCTGCGCGTGCTGCTGTTGGGCGTTGTCATGCTGATTTGCATTATCCAGAGCGCGCAGGTGCTGCGAAAGCGCGAAGTCATCCCGGCACTGGTACCCGGCACGCTCGCCGCCACGCTGCTGCTGGCGAGTTTCGGCCCCTGGGGCATGGTGGAATCGACCCTGCACAGCCAGCGCACGCGCCTGCGCACCACGCTCACCGGACTGGGCGTTACGCTCCCGCTCAACCTTTCGAAAAAGTACCACGAGACGCGTATCGAAACGGACAAGGATACCCATGAACAGATCGTAGACACGCTGCGCTATCTGCGCGAGCACCACGGGCTGGAATCGGTGCCCGAGCTCGTCGAGCGCGGGAGCGTCCCCTCCGCGCGGTGGTTCGATTTGGAAGAACGCCTGCCCATCCGCATCCGGACCGCCGATTGCGAGGCCACCTGGCTGACCTATCACCGCGAGGAGAGCAACGGCATCGCCATTGACGAAGGCGGCACCCTCTTCGAGATCGAACTCAAGCAAGCACAGAGCTACCGGCTGGGCGAGTACGAACTCAATTTCAGGGAACGGCGCCTGCGTCTCAAGGCTCCGGACGGGACGCCCATTGCAGAGGCGAACCTGGATCAACTTTTCGATCCGGCCCTGTTTGCAGCGCCTTGCAAAGAGCCCGGAAATTTCCAGCGCCAGGAGATGCCGGCGACATTGGAGCAAATCAACCTGGACACACCGGCAGGCAGCAGAGTCGGTACGCTGTATCTCAAGAGTTTTGAATTCAACCGCTGGCCAAAAGGGGAGTCGCGCCGCAAGAAAAGCCTCAGATCGGTCGAGCAGGAATTCTCCGAATGGAGGTTCAACGCCTTCAAAGGGCTGCTGATTCTGAGCCCTCACACGCTCAGTCCTCAATAATCTCCGCCTCGTCAATCAACTCGGGCTCTTCGGCATCAGCAACATCTTCGGGGGGCCCCTCGGGCAGATCATCCAGGTCCGTCGCCGCCGCGTCGTGTTCATGCACGTGCGCGCCTTCGGGCGGCTCGTCGATCTCGCTTGAAGTCTCGCCCAGGCCGCGACCCGTGACATCGATGAAGTCCAGTTTTTTGAGCGTGAAGTAGTGGGTCAGCCCCTGCTTGGGGCGCAGCAGACACTTGAAGCTCTCAAGCTTGTAGCCGGGCACCTGCACTTCGATGCGGTACTGGCCCGGATCGAGATTCACCACAAAGGAATGGCGGAACTTGCGGGCGAGTTTTGCGGTATCGCGCTCGATGACGCGGAAGAGCCCTTCGAGCGGTTTGTGGTCCTCGCTCTGGACCACGGCGCGCAAATGCGCGTCCTGCGCGTGGGAATGGGCTTTCATTGCCGCTTCAGTCTAGCGCCCTGCCACGGGGTTTGCACACGCCACCCCGGGCCGCCTAAGTTCGGGACAGTTTCAAGGAGTTTTCCCATGTCCAAGGTCCTGGTCCCCCTTGCCGAAGGCTTCGAAGAGCTCGAAGCGGTCTCCGTCATCGACATCCTGCGCCGCGCGCAGATCGAGGTCACCGTGGCAGGGCTCAAGGACGGCCCCGTGCGTGGCAGCCGCCAGACGGTGATTGTTCCCGATGCCACCCTCGATGCGGCGCTTTCCGGGAGTTACGACATGGTGGTCCTGCCCGGCGGCATTCCCGGCGCCGATCACCTGCAGGCAGACGCACGAATCCGCAAGCTGCTCGCTGACATGAACGAGCAGGGCAAGAACACCGCCGCCATCTGCGCCGCCCCCAAGGTGCTCGCCGACGTGGGCGTGCTCAAGGGACGCAAGGCGACGAGCTATCCGGGCGTGCTGGGCTCGCTAAAGCCCGAGG
>JAGRBM010000339.1 GCA_020434085.1 Chrysiogenia bacterium
CAACACGCCGAGCGTTTCTACGTGCACTACCGCACTTTCGTGACCATCGATAAAGAGCAGGACTACAGCTTTGCGCTGCGCTCCAGCGGCGGCGGCGCGCAGCTACGCCTTGGCAACATGATTGTCTTTGACGACGACCCCTACACCGAGGGCGGCGAGGGCTCAGGACGGGCGCATCTCAAACCCGGTATCTATCCGATGTCGCTCTCGTATTATCATCTGGGCGGGCCGGTGAGCCTGCAGATGGAGATGCGCGATGAAAGCGGCGAGCCCTACCCCGCCGAGCATTTCCGTACACTGCCGCCAGGGCCGGTGAGCTTCTACGGACAGCTCCCGAGCTGGGCCGCGCCCGTGAACGCGCCGGCGGCTCCGAATTCACTACCACCCTCCGACATCGCGCCGATCCAGCGCTGAGCGCGCTACTCGCCCTTTTCGACGGGAAGCTCTGCCTTCCACCACGCGCGCATGCCGCCGCGGAGCTGGCAGACCTGGTCGAAGCCCGCGTCCCTCAGCAGCCGGACGGCCGGGATACTCCGGTGCGCCGACAGGCAGATCGCCACGACCGGGCGCGCCGGATCGAGCGCCAGCACATCGAGCTGCGATTTCAGGGAAGTAATGGGCGCGCTGCGCGCGCCGGGGATGCGACTTGTTTTCCACTCCAGCGTGGTGCGTACATCGAGGATCTGCGGCGCCTGCTCGCGATTGAGCTGTCCGTGCAGTTCTTCGGCAGAGATCTCGGGCACGCCGCCGAAGGGCACCCACCAGAGTGAAGATTTGGCCATGGCTCGCTCCCCCTTGAGAGGGGAACGAGCATAGCGCATTGCCGCGCGTGTCAGGTAGCGGCGGGAATTTCTTTCTTGAGGCCGAGTTTCCCAAGCAACCACATCATCGGGCACCAGTGGGTAAAGGCCGACTGCAGCAGGTTGAGTCCCACGAAGCCGGTGAGCAGCAGGAAATACTGGCTCACGTAATGGGCGAGCACGACGCTGAGAATCACCACCACGCCGGCCACCAATCGAAGTCCTTCGTTAATCGTCATGGTTGCACGCTCCTTTGTTGAACGGGCGCTAGAAGCTGTAACGCGCCCGCACATAGACATTCGAGTTTTCTTCAAGCTGGGCGAAGAAGGTGTGGTCATCGTCGCCCGAGAGGATATTGCCGCCCACCGCCAGCTTGATCTGGTCATTGAAGCGGTAGGTCAGCGAGGGACGCAGGTAGAGGTCTTTTTCGTTGGGCGAGACAAAGGCCACGGTCGAGAAGATCAGGTTGTCGCGCAGAAAGCGCCAAGTGATGCGCGCCGTGAGCATGTGGCGCGCCTCTTTCTGCTCGAATTGCGGCGTGGGTGAGGCCGCAATCAGCGCGGCGTATTCCTGCGTCCACTCCACATAGTACTGCAGCCCGAGCTGGAAATTGGCGAAAAGCTCGCGGTCATAGCCGACCAGCCCGCGCAGCTCGCTGTTGGGAATAAACGGATTGTTTCCGTCGTTGTCATCGAAGGAGTGGTGGTAGGCCGTCTCCAGATTCGCGACGCCGCCCAGGAAGTTCCCGCGCACGCTTGCGCCGTAGACCGCCAACCGCGAATAGGTCGGAATAAACGAGACCGAATCAAGCGCGGTAGGGCGCTTGCCGTATCCGAGGTAACCATAGAGCGCGACCTCGTAGCCTTTGATCGTCTTGTAAAGGCGCGCGGCCCACTCGCCGTTTTGCGCTTCGCGCGGGGGATTCATTTTCGCAAACGGGGCGCTGGCGCTGAAGTAGCCACCCGTGCCGCGGTTGAAGAAGGAAATGCGGCTGCCATCGAAAAAGCGATCGGGTTCAAAAATCGGCGTGTAGACAACGTCCAGGTTCACGATGTCGCTGAAGGCGCTGAGCTTCACTGCATTCGAGGGGGCTTTCAGAAACTCGTCGTCGCGACCGATGAAGAACGACACCCAGTCCTTGGGGAACAGATCGTTGAGGAACACGAAGTCGCCTGTCCCCCAGGTCAGCACCTGCCGACCGGCACGCACGTCGAGCCACTTGGCCGGCGTGAACGAGATCAGCCCCTCGCGAAAGTCGATGTCCGTGGACTGCGCCACCGCGTCACCGACCACGTCGCCCTTGAAGCTGGCGCTGACCTGATCGCCGAAGTGCTGGAGTTCGAGCCGGAAGCGGCCCTCGCCCAGCACGAAGTCGTCATTCTGCCAGGGGTTTTCCACCGCGCGGCTGGCGCCGGCGAATTCGACAAAACCGTGGATCTCCACCGGCAGGGCCGCGCCGCCGCCGGAATCACCTCCGCCGCTTCCGCTGCCCCAGGGATCGTCTTCCCAACCATCATCCTGTGCGGCGGCCGGAGCC
>JAGRBM010000340.1 GCA_020434085.1 Chrysiogenia bacterium
GAAAGCGCGCTCGTAGAGCCCGCCCCGCCAGGGCTCGGGCACGTGCCATTGAATTTTGCTCGTGCGGCGCAGCATCGAGCATCAGCCTACGGGAGGACTGTGACATCCTGCGTCCTTGTCAGGCCGCCGGAGGTAAAAAAAAACGCGGCAACGCCCCCGCCGGGGCCGGGCTTACGGCTCCGAGATGCTCAGGATGGTCGAGGAAACGGCGGGCTGAGGGCTACCCCTCGCGCGTCTCCATCAATTCCTTCATTCGGGCATGCGCGAGCGCGCAGAGTTCTTCGGCATCGCGCCCTTCTGTTTCAATGGGCGCGCCCACGCGCAGGACGACCTCGCGCGGGGTGTGGGCGAAGCCGCGCCCCCAGGGGCCGCGCGCGCTTGCGGGCGGATTCTCCATCACCGAGACCGGGACGACCGGCGTGCCCGTGCGCGCGGCAAGCACGAAGGCGCCGGGACGAAACGGCGCGAGCTCTCCGGGCGGCGGGCGTTTTCCCTCGGGATACATGAGGATCGACCTGCCGCGTGCCAGGTGCGGCCGGCAGAGCTCGATGAGTTCCTCGGTGTCGGCTTTGGGAGAGAGAAAGATCTGCTCGAGCCGCGCGGCCATGGGGCCGGTGAACGGGAAGCGCCGGAGATCGGCGCGAATCACCGCACGCCAGTTGATGGGCACGTGGTGCGTGAAGAGATACCAGTCCCACTCGCTGCAGTGGTTGGAGACGAAGACGTAGGTCTTTTGCGGGTCGAGTTGCTCGGTCCCGGTGGCGCGGTGGCGGATGCCGCAGCCTGCCAGAATGCTCCCGCTCCAGTAGCGGCGCAGGTGCCAGTGCCCCCAGTCGGTGTCTTTGCCAAACAGAAAGCTCGTCATCGCCGCGCCGGCCATGCCGACGCTCACGCCCGCCATGACTCCCAGGCGAAGCCCGCTGACTACCTTGTCCTTGCGTTCGCTCACCGAAGTTTCTCCAGTTCGACGCGCCAGGGGACGTGCGGGCTTGCCAGCGAACGGGCAAGTTCCCCGGCGGCACCGTCGGCCTCCAGGGCTTTGACGAACTCGGGCCCGCCCAGCCAGGCGACCCACTGCACCATGCGCACGCCGTCGCTTTCGGGGTCGGCCTCTTCCCAGCTCTCCTCGACATCCTCGAGCCGGTAGCCCACGCGCCAGCCGCCGCTCCGGCGCTTGCTTGCGTAGAGTTTCGGTCCCAGGGCCTGCTCGTTTCCGGGAAGCTCAAGCCAGTGGACAAAGCCGCCGCCGGCAGTTGCGACGACGATCCACTCATAGGAGTGGTCGGCGGGCAGGCGTCCGGGGGCCTCAAACCGCGCGGCCCCGGGCAGCAGCACCCGCGCGTCGGCCGGCAGCGTGAACCAGTTCTCCACGTCGATGGCGTTGCCCAGCAGGATGAGCGCCCGTGGCAGGTCGATGAGCACTTCCTGCTCGATGAGATCGGAACCCAGGTACAGGGTGGATGGCTTGGCCTCGCTCCAGCGAACCAGCGCCTTGACGGCGACCTCTGCGCGACGCCGGATGAAGGCATGTCCCCCGTCGGCGCGAATTGCATCGAAACGAAAGTCCGCGTCGGTCCGCTCGAAGGGGATGATCCCCAGCGCGCGGCCGCCGATGCGAAAACCGATCGCCTCGGAGAGCATGCCCTGCCCCGTTCGGAAGTTCCGGTAGAAACCCGAGCCGCCGGTAAATTCGAGCGAGAAGTCCTCGGAAGCGTAGGCATGTCCCGAGAGACGCCCCGCCGTGCTCGCCGTTGGAGCGCCGGGCACAAGGAATCCCTCGCGCGCGTCCTCGCCGCTCTGCACGCGGATGCGCCAGGCGGCGCCCTCGGGCGCGGCGCCTTCCGAAGGCTCGCCCAGCGAGCGCGCCCGCAGGTGAAGGGAGCGCGCCCCGTCCGCTTCGAGGATGTCGGCGGGAGCTTCCGACCAGCCGTCCCCGGCACGGGTCATCACCCGCCACGGCCCGCCCGCCGGGGCCGCGACGCTCACGTGGTCGAAGAGCTGCGTGCGTGTCATGTCCATGTTCTGTTTCATTGCCTGCGGGCTCTGCGCGAGCAGCGCGAGCGCAAGCATCCAGCCTGCTTTCAAGCCTGTTCCTCCGCGCGATGCACCGGCTCGACAATCAGGCGGTGCAGGACGAGCCCGAGCGCCGCGCCGGTGAGCGAGTCGAGAAGGTAGTGTTTTTTGAGAAGCAGCGTGCTCGCAAAGATGAGCGCCCAGCAGATGCTCGCAAGAATCTTGATGCGCGGCGAGACATGGCGGAGCGATCCCCATGCCAGCGTCGCCGTCGCCACATGCAACGAGGGAAACGAGTTCCAGCCCCCGTCATTGAGCCAGAGCATGCGCGGAAGCAGCAGGCTGTCCCAGAATCCGCTGGGCGGCGGCGTCATCACCCGCACCGGGATGAGAAGGAAGCAGACAAACGAGACCGCCATCGCCGCCATCAGCCCCAATGCACCGCGGCGAAAGAAATGAATTTCGGAAAACCAGATGCCCGGTGAGACGGCGTAGACATAGCCGAGGGTATAGGGCAGCGCGGCCCAGCTCTGATAGGGGATCTTGTCCTCGAAGGCGAAGGCGATGCTGATCCACTCGCGCCCTTCGACGATGCGGGGAATTCCCAGGTAACCGAGCGCAAAGAACTGCCCCATCAGCAGCGCCCAGAGTCCGTGCTGGGGCGTCATTCCGCGCCACCAGGTGCTCCACGAATGCGGGCGGGAGGCGGGCGCAGCGAGAGGTGAGGACTGAGAGCTTTCCACGCCGCGCCAGCCTAACACAGTCTCAAGAAATCGGCGCGTCGGGCCTGAAAACAGCGGTTTGCGGCTGATCTCAAATTTGCGTGAACTTTTTTATTGACTGACAAGTCAATCATAAATAGCCTCCCCACCCGGGCGGTGAGTTTCGCTCAGTTCTGGGCAGAAGACAGGGGACCAGCCGATGAAATCCTTCGTTCATTTCAGCAAGGGGCGCGTGCCGCGGCAGGCGCACGTCGACATTCCCGAGGGGCTCAAGGACGACGAGCTCGGTCGCAAGGGATTCTATGGACGCGTCGCGCAGCTCTACCGGCGCAATGACCCCACGCAGTATCGCGCAACAAGCGATCTCAAGCTCTGGGACTTCAGCTCGCGCCGGATGAGCCCCGCCGACGAAAGCGATCCTGCCGGCGCGCCGCTCAAGGTTCTCTACAACGAGGACTGCGCCATGTTCGTGAGCAAGCGAAAGGCCGCGATGCCTCACTTCGTGCGCAACGCCGATGCCGACGAGGCGCACTTCGTACACGTGGGCACCGGCACCTTCGAAACCGAGTTCGGCCCGGTTCCCTATGAGCCCGGCGACTACGTGGTGATTCCCAAGGCGACGACCTACCGCGTGGTTCCCGACTCCGAAGAGAACCACTTCTTCATTCTCGAGACCTACGGGGAGATGGAAGTCCCCGACTTCGGTGTCTTCGGCCGCCACGCACCTTTCGACCCGACCCTGGTTTATGTGCCCGAGCCCCAAGTGCTCGAGAGCGAGGGCCAGAGCGAGTGGGAAGTGCGCGTGAAGTTCGGCGGGGAATGGCACTCCATCTTTTACAAATGGAACCCCTGCGACGTCGAGGGCTGGAAGGGCGATCTCTTTCCCTTCAAGCTCAACATCCGCGACATCAACGTCATCAATTCCGACACCATCCACCTGCCGCCCACGGTGCACCTCTTCCTGCAGGCGCCGGGCCTCATGGTGGTGAACTTCCTGCCGCGACGCGCCGAGGAAAAGAAAGGCGCCGAGCGCCCGCCCTGGTATCACCGCAATGTCGACTACGACGAAGTGGTCTTCATGCACGGCGGTTCATTTCTGGGCGGCCCGATTCCAAAGGGACGCATCACCCTCTCGCCGCAGGGCATTCACCACGGCATTCCCGAGCCCATCCGCGTGATGGCGCGCAACACCCACGACAAGATCCAGCGCATCGAGTGGGAGCTGGTTGCCGTCGACACCGAGCGCCCCCTCAAGGTCACGCCCGAGGCACGCGCCACCGATCGCGACATTGTTGCCGCTGAAGGAAAGTAGACAGGAGCACCACCCATGGCATTCGAGCGATTCGAGATTCCCTCCGACTACAAGGAAATCGACCCGGCCATCCGCCAGGAAAACGTGAGCCCCACCGCGCTGGACGGCTGGCCGCTGCGCGGGATTCTGTATCTGCCGCCCAAAACCGACCCCGACGTGGCGCTGCTGGCCATGCACCCGCGCGGTGATTTCTCGCGCCACTACGTAGCGCCCCACGCCGCCGGTGCGGGCTACGCATTCCTTGGCTGCAACACGCGCAACCTCAACAACGACGCCGACTGCATGCACGAGCGCATCCTGCTCGACATGGGCGGCGCCGTGCGCTTCCTCAAGGAGCGCGGCTTCAAGAAGATCGTCCTCATCGGCAATTCCGGCGGCGGTTCGTTCTCGAGCTTCTATATCGAGCAGTCGAGCCTGCCCGCTGAGAAGCGATTCGACCGCGGCCCCTCGGGTGACAAGGTGCCCCTTCGCGAGGTGGAGATGCCCACGGTTAACGGGCTGTGCCTGCTGGCCGCGCACCCGGGCGAGGGAAAGTTCCTGCTCGACCGGCTCGATCCCTCCGTCGTCGACGAAGCCAATCCCACGGCCGTCAACCCGCGCCTCGACATGTACAATCCCGACAACGGCTACGTGCCGCTGGCGAAGGGGCAATCGAAATACTCGGCCGATTTCCTGGCCGAGTTCCGCGAGGGCCAGCGCGCCCGCTGCGAGCGCATCGACCGGCAGGCGCTCGAATGGGCCGAAGAGGCCGCCTACTTCCGCGGAAAGTATCGCAACCCCGACTTTGCGAGCATGGACGCCGACGAGCAGAGCCGCCTTCGTCGCTACGGCCTGCAGCGCCGCTACCTGCTTATCTACCGCACGCTCTCGGACCCGCGTTACCTGGATCTGTCCATCGATCCCTCGCAGCGACCCATCGGAAGCATCTTCGCCTACGGCGGGCGTGATCCCATTGCCGGCAACTACGGCGAGGGCCTTGCGCGCGTGATGAGCGTGCGCGGCTGGCTCTCCACGTGGTCGGGCCTTTCCTCGCGCGCCTACCTTGAGCGCACGCTTCCCTCGGTGAAGGTGCCGGTGAACATTGTGAACACCTACGGCGATACCGACATCTACCCGGCCGAGGCCGACCGGGCATTTGAGCTCTGCGGCGCAAGCGACAAGGCTTTGCACCAGCTCGAGTGGGCCGATCACTATCTCAATCCCGTGGGCGAGCAGGGTGCTAAACTCGATTGCCCTCGCGCGCGCGCCTGGAACGAGTTCATTCACCCCTGGCTCAAAGAACGCTGGCCGGTATAGAAACGACTTCCGCACTTCCCTCTCCCTCCGCGAGAGGGAGGCGAGCAAAGCGAGCGGGTGAGGGCTGCGCCGCTGCAGCAACAAAACCCTCACCCTGGCTCTCTCCCAAAGGGAGAGGGGAAAGGCTCAAAAAATGGAATTCATCAAGATCGAAAAACCGCGCAAGCACGTCGCGCTGATCACGCTCAACCGGCCCGAGCGCTACAACGCGCTCTCTCACCAGGTGGTGCGCGAGCTGCTCGAAGCCCTCGACACGGTTGCCGGCAATCTCGACACCCGCGTTATCGTCATCACCGGCGCGGGCAAGGGTTTCTGCGCGGGCGCGGATCTCAAGGAAGGCTTTGGCAACACCAATCCCAATGAGAAGGGCGCGCTCGGCGTCATCCAGGCCACCTACCAGATGCAGAAGGACTACGGCGGCATCCCGCTGAAGATGCGCCAGATTCCCCAGCCCATCATCGCCGCGGTGAACGGTCCGGCCGCCGGTGGCGGCATGGCCATCGCGCTTGCATCCGACATCCGTATCTGCACGCCGACGACGAAGTTCAACAACGCCTTCATCAAGATCGGCATCGGCGGCGCCGACATGGGATCGAGCTACTTCCTGCAAAAACTACTGGGTTCGAGTGTCGCCTCCGAGATGATGTACACCGGGCGCTTCATGGAACCAGGCGAAGCACTGCAGCGCGGCCTGGTCAGCCGCATCGTCGAGGGCGAGAAGCTGCTCGATGCCGCCTTCGAGCTGGCCGAGCAGATCATCGGCACGGCCAGCCCCTTTGCGCTGCGCATCACCAAGGAAGCCATCAACCGCGTGCAGGGCGGGCTCTCGCTGGAGGAATCCATCGAGATCGAAAACCGCAACCAGGTCATGGCGCTTCAGACCAAAGACGTGCAGCGCGCAGTCATGGCGTGGGTTCAGAAGAAGGTGCCGGAGTACGAGGACGACTGAGGCGCCGAAGGCGCCGCTTCTCAGCTCTTCCCCCGCCCTGTTTGGCAATCGAGAGGGGGAAGATGCCAAAGGCAGATGGGGCACCAAGCCCGCGCCGAAGGCGCGACTGATCAGCTCTTCCCCCGCCCTGTTTGGCAATCGAGAGGGGGAAGATGCCGAAGGCAGAAGGGGCACCAAGCCCGCGCCGAAGGCGCGACGACTCAGCTCTTCCCCCGTGCCGGGGGAAGATGCCAAAGGCAGATGGGGGCAGGTGCTATAAGTGCTGCGCGGCACGCCCCCTCAGTCCGGCTCCGCCGGACAGCTCCCCCGTCCGCGGGGGAGCGCTGAATGGAAACGGAGAGATCCCATGCCCCTTGGAACGAACATTTTCATCGCCGTGCTCGGCGTGCTGTTCCTCGTTACCGGCTCACCGAAGGTTGTCGGCGTGAAGTATTTCGCGCGGGCCTTTGAGAAGTTCGGCTACCCGCAGTGGCTGCGGGTCGTCGCGGGTCTCATCGAGGTCGTCGGCGGCGCGGGGCTCCTTGCCGGGATCTGGTTCCCCCCGACGGCGACGCTCGGCGCGCTCCTGATCTTTCCGGTGATGTGCGGCGCGACGTATACGAACTACGTGAAGGTCAATTCCACCAACGGCACCGGCACGCTGGTGATCGTGGGGCTGGTTCTGCTGAGCGCCTGGCTCACCCTGCCCCACGCCATGAACACGCTGGGGATGAGCTCGCCCTGGTAAACCCTCAGGCAAGGGGCGGCCGCCTCGCCAGGTAGAACATCGGACCCACAACCGGAATCGCCGCGTAAGCCGCAAAGCGGCCTGCGTTCCAGCAGCCGCGGCGCCGCATATCGGCGCGCACCGCCGCGAGCGGCAGGAGCAGCGTGAGCAAGCAGATGTCGATGCTCATCACGTAGACGAAGGACTCGCGCCGCGCCAGATCGACAAAGGCCGGCCAGTCGCCGACGAAGATTCCCAGCCCCAGCAATCCCGCTCCCGCCAGCGCGAGAAACCAGCCCAACGCCGGGTGGTCGAGCACCCGCGCGACCTGGGTCTGCGGGGCTTCGAGCACGTAGTCGTCGCGTCGCAGCGCGTAGTAGGGAAGCAGCGCCATCGCGCCGAAGAAGAAAGCCCCCAGCAGAAACCAGCCGCCGTGGGGAAGGCCCGTCTCGCGCTCGTGCCAGATCGTCGCGCCGAATGCCAGCCAGAGCACGCCGATCGCATTCCACTCCGCAATGAGCGCGGGATTGAAGTCCCAGTAGTTGCCGATCGCCAGGTTGCCGAAGAGTTTGAGCGACTCCCCCGTCGGCGCGGGGCTCGTCAAAAACGCCGCCAGCGCAAAGGCCGCCCACCAGAGCCAGTAGAGTTTTTTCATGGAGTCCCCCCCGCGCTATCCCTCGATCGCCACTTGCCGTTAGGCACCCTATGCATTTCCAAC
>JAGRBM010000341.1 GCA_020434085.1 Chrysiogenia bacterium
GCTCCGGAATGGCCTGCAGCAGGGCCTTGGCGGCTTTCGGATTCTCTTTGGTGAGTGCGCGCGCCGCCTGCAGGCAGGTCTTGTGCCCCTCGATCCAGGGATCGAGATGCGGCGGGTATTTTTGCGATAGAAGCTTTGGGGTCTCGCGCAGGAAGTCGAGGACATCTTCGGCAGCTTCGCCGTGAAGCGACGCGGCCACCTCCAGCACGACCGATGCATCCTCGGCGAGAATTTCGGTAACGGCCACCGCGCGGCGAGCGATCTCTGCAAAAGCCGGCGCGATGCCGCGCGCCGCGGCGAGCAGGAGTCCGATCATCGCGTCGCGCGCATGGGCGGGAAGCCCTTCGAGCAGGCCCGGGCCCTCGTCGAGCCAGCTCATGGCGATGGGCGCGTGGCGGCGGCCGATCTGCGCGGCCGACTCGGCCAGCACGCCCAGCCCGTCGGGCCCCAGCGCGGCAGCGCGCGCGGCGGTGCGCTCCAAAAACTCAGCGGCGACCTGCCGCGACTGCCAGCCCGCTTCGAGCAGCGGGAAGCTCGCGCTGCCCCAGACCTGGGGATCCATGCCGCCGCCGTGTTCGAGAAAGGTCGGCGTGAAGTTGAGAAAGGATCGCGCCGCCCGCTCGCTGCGGATCGCCAGTTCCATCGCCGTGGCAAACCAGCGCTCGGCCCCCCCGGCGTCGAGCGTATTCAGCGCCTCGGGCGCAATCTCCAGCGTGCGGCATCCGAGATCGCCCGAGTGCTCGCCGGCGGCAAAGGCCCAGCTCGCCCACAGCTCGATGCGCTCGGGCGTGGCGGCGCGCGAGTAAGAGAGGGCCTTGTCGAGAAACGTCATGGCGAGCCGCCGCGAGCGCTCGTCCATGCGCTCGGCCCACTCGAACAGGTGCGCGCGCAATGCCGGGTCGAGCTGCGCGTAGCGCGTCTCGAGGTCGCTGGTGATGTCGGCTGCCAGCAGCCGCATCCACTTGTCGGAGAGTGTGCTCACGAGAGTTCATTCCATGTCGGCACGGTAAGAAGGCAGGTGTCATTCTGAGCAACGCGAAGAATCACGTGGAGCCGACTGGGACGCGATTCTTCAGGGCGCTGCGCACCCTTCAGAATGACAGCCTTTGAGATGGCACGCACTGAAAACCGTCTTTGCTCAGGCCCCCGCGGGGAAGACCGAATCCACCAGGTCGCCGATGGCCTGCTGCACGTCGGGGTCGTCGCTGAGTGCTTCGACGAGCGCCATGGTGCAGGCCTCGCGCGCGGGGATGTTCTCGGCGACGAGCTTGCCCGCGTAGATGAGCAGGCGCGTGGAGACGCCTTCTTCGAGGCCCTCGCTCTTGAGATTGCGAACCTTTTTGCCGAGCTGCGCGAGCTTTGTCGCAATGTCTTTGCCGATGCCGCACTCGTGGGCGATGACCTGCTCTTCGAGCTCGGGCGGCGGGTAGTCGAATTCGATGGCGACAAAGCGCTGGCGCGTGCTGGGCTTGAGGTTTTTGAACACGCTCTGGTAGCCCGGGTTGTAGGAAATCACCAGCAGGAAATCCTCGTGCGCGGGGATGACCGTGCCCTTCTTTTCGATGGGAAGTGTGCGGCGATGATCGCAGAGCGGATGGATGAGCACGGTGGTATCCTTGCGCGCCTCGACCACTTCGTCGAGGTAACAGATCGCCCCGCCGGCCACGGCCTTGGTGAGCGGCCCGTTCACCCAGACGGTCTCCTCGCCCTGGAGCAGGTACTTGCCCACCAGGTCCGAGGCGGTGAGGTCTTCGTGGCAGGCCACGGTGACGAGCTGCGACTCGCCCGCCGCGCGGCGCGCCTCCATGAGCCGCCAGGCCATGTGCTCGACAAAGCGCGTCTTGCCGCACCCGGTCGGCCCCTTGAGCAACACCGGCAGGCGCGCCCGCCAGGCGGCCTCGAAGCGCTCCACCTCGCGCCCGATGGGCAGGTAATAGGGCTCGCTCTCGATGCGGTGCTCGATGACGTCGATTTCTGTTCTAGCTGCTGATGCGCCGTTCATGGCGCTGATTATGGGTGGGGGAGGGAGGGCCGGGCAACCGGCCTTTGCGCGGGTGCTGAGGGGAGTTCAGGGAGTCTCCACAAACTCCACCTGATAGTACAGCGGAAACGGCGCGGTCATCGGGCAACCGAAGAGGCGGATGAGCAGGTAGTAGGTGCCGGCGTCGGGGGCGTCCATGCCTGTGAGTGCGATCTGTTCGTTGTCGGTGTCGGTCTCGGCGGAGGCGATGAGGGCGGCGCCGGTCTCGTCGAAGAGGAACATGTCGAGGTCGCCATCAATCTGGTTGAAGGTCAGGTCGATGGTGACGTCGCCGCCGGTGGTGGTCAGCTCGAAGACGTCGCGGTGGAAGTAGGAATCGGCGGTGCCGTTGGCGGGGATGCCGTCGGTGAGTGGGGGCCGGAGCATGGCCGCGGTGCGGCTGTCATCGGGCTCATGAGCATCGGCCAGCGGCACGACGCCGCAGCTCAGCGCCGTGAGGTCCTGCTCGCCGCAGCTTGCCAGCAGCACAGTGGCCAGCAGCAGGAGCAGCGGCGCGAACTTGCTCCGTATCACACCGGGATTTTCGGAAAACAGCATATGGATGTGGTGTGTGGGGAAGGCGCGCCCGGCCCCGCTCGGTGAGCAGGGCCGGGGCGTTCGTCGAAAGCTACTGGATTACTCGCTGACGCAGGCGGCGGCGCACTGCTGGGCGTCGGTGCTGCAGAGTTCCTTGCAGCCCTCGTCCTCGGCGCAGGCCTCGCGGCACTGGGCCTCGTCGGTGGCGCAGCCGATGATGCACATGTTCTGCGCGGGCGTGGTGGGCATGGAGTCCTCGGCGAGGGCGCTCCGGGCACCGAAGACCAGCGCAGTGGCGGCGATCAGCGTGATGGCAAAATATTTCATGGCAAAAACTCACTCCGTTTCTTGAGCTTCTCTGGCAAATAGTGTTCCAGCACGAAATTCAGCCCGTGCTTGGCAAAGGCCTGCTGCTCGACACGCACGCCGGACTTGATCATGCGCTCCAGGGATTTCACCCACTCGCGGTGGTGGGCGAAGAACGGATCGTTCTTGATCGCGTCCTTGGCGCGCTTGATGTCCACGTCCTTGAGCGGATGCGTGGGCAGGTCGTACTTCGTAATATCGTCGGGGGTCACGCCCAGGTAACTGCACTGGGGCACGCAGAAATACTGGTTCAGGTGGGCGTTGTTGCCGCTGCCGACCTTGAGGGTGCGGTAGATGTTGGCGTAGCCGTAAGGGTCACCGTCGGTGAAGGCGTAGACCGGGATCTTCTTGTTGTCGGCAAGGCGCCGGATGAAGCGGCGAATCGCGCGCGAGGGCACGCCGTTCATGGAGACGAGGATGCAGTCGTTGTCCGCCCAGAACTGGTGGTGGTTCAGGCGCTCGAACATACCGCTCGTCTCGATGGCCATGATAAACTTGGCCTTGGTTTCGAATTCCAGGTGCTCGACCGAAGAGGGAATCGAATAGGCGCCCGAGCCGAACTGGGTGCAGTCGATCCGGATGGTCTCGCCCGTGATCGGATTGCGGTCGATCACGATAAGGGCGCCGGCCACCGCGCCGCCGTGGTCGTCGGGGCGGAATCCGAGCTGCTCCTTGTTCACGCCGAAGAGCGCCTCGATGTCGTCCATGATCGTGTCGGA
>JAGRBM010000342.1 GCA_020434085.1 Chrysiogenia bacterium
AGGAAGCGGCTCGAAGGTGCCTTCGGGCGTTGCGTTGTATTGGATGAAGACGTTGTTCCAGATCTCGATGCAGCTCGCGTCACTGCCGTTTACGAGCTTCGCGCCGGCCTTCTGCCGCTCCTCGTCGAGGTCGCGCGGGCCGGGCGTGAGGTCGATGTGAATCTCGGTGCACGGGCCGCAGGGGCCGGTGTCGCCCATCATCCAGAAGTTGTCCTTCTTGTTGCCGTTGACGATGTGGATGTCGGGATCGAGGCCGATGCTGCGGAACTTTTCCGCCCAGATGTCCCAGGCCTCCTGGTCGCGGCCAGCAGGATCGCCCTTCGATTTGTCCGGCTGATAAATCGTGGCGAACACACGCGTCGGTGGGAATTTCCAGCGCTCGATGACGAGTTCCCAGGCCCAGGAGATGGCGTCCTTTTTGAAGTAGTCGCCGAAGGACCAGTTCCCCAGCATCTCGAAGAGCGTGTGGTGGTAGGTGTCGAGGCCGACGTCCTCGAGGTCGTTGTGCTTGCCGCCGGCGCGGATGCATTTCTGCGTGTCCGCCGCGCGGGTGGGCAGGCCTTTGTGAAGGACACCGGGCCAGGTGTCCACGTCCGCGCTGCGCTCGCCGAGGAAGATGGGCACGAACTGGTTCATGCCCGCGTTGGTGAAGATGCGCGCGCCGTCGCGGCTGGTGTAGCCGACGTTGTCGCTGGGCACGATGGTGTGCTGCTTCTCCTTGAAGAAGTCGAGGAAGGATGCGCGGATTTCGGCGGCGGTGGGGATCTTGGCGGACATGAGGCGGGCGGGAAAGGGGCGCGCACTATGCCGGGATGCGCCCGGGAGGCAAGAGCCGTCCGGCCCCGGTCATCCCTGATTTCCCGGCCATGGCCCCCGGGACATTCAAATCCGCCCTTGTAATAAATTGGTAAATATTGTAATTTCCATAACTTAATGCAGGCTAACCCACCCATCATTTCCAAATCACGCCGAACCCGGCAAGGGTTCAGTCTGATGGAATTGCTCGTGACGATTGCCATTCTGGGAGTCTTGGCGACCATCGGGATCGGAGCCATGGGAGGCGCCCGGCAGGGAGCGGTGGATCAGAAGGACAAGCGCAACGCCCAGGAAATTGCCAGCGTGGCGGCCATCGCGAGCGCTGCCGGGGCGTCCTTCGTGGTGCCCGGCGATGAAAAAGCTACCATCGTGAATCTCAAGAACGGCTGCTCCCCGAGCACCGGGGCCTTCAAAGGCCGGGTCTTCAAGCTGCCCAACCTCGGCGAACCCGAGATCAACGGCGCGATGCGCTTTCTGGCCCTCAACGACTCCGAACTGCAGTACCGGCTGGACGGCAGCTAGAGGGGGATTCTGGCGGGTATAAATTCGAACCCGCTGTCATGGAGAATACCGCCCCGGGTCAAGATTGGACCGGCGCGAACGTATCACCCTGCGTGATACGCCCCCTCGTCACCCTTGCCGTCGTTTCGTCCGCCCTCGCGGAGCCCGTCGACTTTTCCAAGCAGATCCGCCCGATCCTGAGCGAGAACTGCTTCTTTTGCCATGGCCCCGACGAAAAGAAGCGCGAGGCCGGCCTGCGCCTCGACGAGGAAACAAGCGCTAAAAAGGACAACGACGGCGTGATCGCCGTGGTGCCTGGGAAGCCGGACGAGAGCGCCCTGATCCAGCGCATCGTGACGACCGATCCCGACGAGATCATGCCGCCACCGAAGCAGCACAAGACGATCTTGCCCGCGCAGATCGCCCTCTTGAAGGAATGGATCAAGCAGGGGGCCAAGTGGGGCGGACACTGGAGCTATGAGAAGGTCGTGAGGCCGGAGGTTCCCCGTTCGCAGTTCTCTGTTCGCAGTTCCAAGCCGAATGCCATTGATGCGTTTCTGGCGGCTCGCTTGGAGCAGGAGGGGCTGCAGTTTTCACCTGCTACAGATCGTGCCACTCTCATCCGCCGTGTGGCGCTCGATTTGACCGGGCTGCCGCCGACGTTGGAGGAACTCGCACGCTTTTCGTCCACCAAGTCAGACACGTCCGACCTGTCCGACGTCGTGGCGCACTACCTCGCCAAACCAAGCTACGGCGAGCACTGGGCGCGCCAGTGGCTCGATCTCGCGCGTTACGCGGACTCGTCCGGTTATCCGAGCGATCAGCCGCGCGAGATCTGGGCCTACCGCGACTGGGTGATCCGTGCGCTGAACGCGAACATGCCGTTCGATCAGTTCACCATCGAGCAGCTCGCGGGGGATCTGCTGCCGCATCCGACCGACGACCAGCTCATCGCCACCGCGTTTCACCGCAACACGATGACCAATACCGAAGGCGGGACCGACGACGAGGAGTTTCGCGACGCTGCCGTCAAGGACCGCATTGCCACGACCGGGCAGGTCTGGATGGGGCTGACCG
>JAGRBM010000343.1 GCA_020434085.1 Chrysiogenia bacterium
CGCGCCGGGCGCGTCCGGGTTAAAGAAGAGGTCATCCAAAGATGGGATTCATTGACGGGCACCTGCTCACCTTGATCACCTTCCTCCCCCTGATGGGCGCGGTCGTCGTGCTGTGCATGCCGAACGAGAAGGAAGACGCCATTCGCTACGTCTCGCTGGCTTTCGCCGGCGTGACCCTGGTGCTGGCGACATACCTGACGTTCTTTGCGTTCGATGGATCGGTCGTGGCCATCGCGCCGGGCGCCATCAATCCCGAGAACATGCAGTTCGTCGAGCGCGGAAGCTGGATCAGCGCCTTCAACATCGAATACTACATCGGTGTGGACGGCCTCTCGATCACGATGGTCTTCCTCTCGGCGCTGGTGAGCTTCTTCGCGCTCATCGCCAGCTTCGGCATCAAGAAGGCGATCAAGGCCTACTTCGCCCTCTTCCTCATTCTCGAGACCGGCATGACGGGCGTGTTCGTCTCGCTCGACTTCTTCCTGTTCTACGTGTTCTGGGAAGTGATGCTGCTGCCGATGTATTTCCTCATCGGCGTGTGGGGCGGCCCGCGCAAGGAATACGCGGCCATCAAGTTCTTCCTGTATACCCTGGCCGGCTCGGTGCTGATGCTGCTGGCCATGCTGGCGCTCTACTTCGCCAACGATCACAGCTTCGACCTGCTGAAGATGATGGCCAACGCCGAGAGCTACAACCGCTCGGTCGAGATCATGGGTCACGTCTTCAACTTCGGCAGGGTCCTCTTCATCGGCCTGTTCATCGGTTTTGCCATCAAGGTGCCGGTCTTCCCGTTCCACACCTGGCTTCCCGATGCGCACGTCGAGGCCCCGACGCCGATCTCCGTCATCCTGGCCGGCGTGCTGCTCAAGATGGGCACCTACGGCATCATGCGCATCAACTTCCCGATCTTCCCCGACGCGGCCAACTGGTTCGCAGGTTTCCTGGCCATTCTCGGCGTGATCAACATCGTCTACGGCGCGCTGTGCGCAATGGCCCAGACCGACATGAAGAAGCTTGTCGCTTACTCCTCGGTCTCCCACATGGGTTACTGCCTGCTGGGCATCGCCGCGCTCACCCCCGAGGGCTGGACCGGCGCGCTCTTCCAGATGTTCAACCACGGCACCATCTCCGCCATGCTCTTCCTGCTGGTGGGCGTCATCTATGACCGCGCCCATCATCGCCAGATCGAGGGCTTCGGCGGACTGGCGCAGCAGATGCCGATCTTCGCCGCATTCGCCGGGTTCGCATTCTTCGCCAACCTGGGCCTGCCGGGCCTCTCGGGCTTTGTGAGCGAGGTCCTCTGCTTCATGGGCGCCTTCGGCCCCTACCAGACGCTGACCATGATTGCGGTGACCGGCGTGGTGCTGACCGCGGCCTACTGCCTGTGGATGGTGCAGCGCGTGTTCCTTGGTCCCAAGAATCCCAAGTACGACACGCTTCCCGAGATCAACCGCCGCGAAGTCCTGACGCTGGTCCCCTTCGCGGCTCTGACGCTGCTCTTTGGTGTCTATCCCGCCCCGATTCTCAACCTGATCAACGGTTCGATGGAAGCCGTGGTCAAGCTGGTGGGCGGTTGAGCCGGAAACACCAAGGACGGAGAGCAAGATGAATCCCGTACCCGTAACCGAATTCGCCGCTGTCGTTCGGGCGCTGAGCGCCGAGCTCATGTTGGCTATCGGAGTCGTCGCACTGGTGCTGATGTCGCTGAAGTTCTCCAAGAACGAGCAGCGTGAGCAGGCCGGTTGGGCCGCCGCCGCGTTCATCGTTGCGGCCGGCATTGCACTCTATATGTTCACCCTGCGCCCCTTCCTCGACGAGGGCGCGGGCCCGAGCTTCGTGGGCCTTGGCATCGGCAACCGGATGCTCGTCATCGACAAGCTCGCCATCCTCTTCAAGTTCCTTTTCCTGGGGATCGGCCTTCTTTCGATCCTGATCGCCCAACGCAGCAAGGAAATCATGCAGGACCACCTGCTGGAGTTCTACGCCCTGATGCTGGCGGTGATCTTCGGCATGATGTTCATGGCCACCTCGGCCGATTTCCTGATGATCTATCTCTCCATTGAGATGGTTTCGATTCTCTCGTACATCCTGGCCGGGTTCGTGCGCGGCTCGCTGCGCTCATCGGAAGCCTCGCTCAAGTATCTGCTCTACGGGGCCATGAGCTCGGGCATCATGATCTACGGCATGAGCCTCATCTACGGCTTTGCCGGCACGACCAACATCATGGAGATCGCCTACAAGTTCCGGGGCGCCGATTACTCCAACAACGTGCTGATGATGATGGCGATGCTCTTCGTCTTCGCGGGCATCGGCTACAAGATCGCCTCGGTCCCCTTCCACTTCTGGTGCCCGGACGTCTACCAGGGCGCGCCGCTGCCGGTGACCGCGTTCTTCAGCGTGGGTCCCAAGGCAGCGGGCTTTGCCCTGGCGATGCGCTTCTTCGTCTTCGGCCTGTCCGCCCCGACGGAGACGAACCTGGCCGGCCATGCCACCATGGAGATCCTGGGCCACATCGACTGGCGCACTCCCATTTATATTCTCTCGATCGCAACCATGACGCTGGGCAACCTGGCGGCGTTGCGCCAGAGCAACGTCAAGCGCCTGCTGGCCTACTCGTCCATCGCCCACGCGGGCTACCTGATGATGGGCCTTGTAGCGCTCACCCCGCGCGCGATGGCCTCGATTCCGCTCTACCTGGTGATCTATGCGGTGATGAACCTGGGCGCCTTCTATGTGGTGCAGGTCATTGCCGAGCAGCGCGGCAGCGACGATCTCGAATCCTTCCGCGGCTCCTTCAAGGAGGCCCCGTGGCTTGGAATCGCGATGTGCGTGTTCATGTTCTCGCTGACGGGCCTGCCGCCGCTGGCGGGCTTTGCCGGCAAGTTCTACCTGTTCGGCGCAGTCGTTGAGCAGGCCGCCCGCGCCGGCGAATCGCGCCTGTGGATTCTTCTGGTCATCGGCGTTCTCAACAGCGCGATCAGCCTGTTCTACTACGTGCGGGTCATCCGCGCGATGATGGCCGGTTCCTTCGACAGCGCCGAGGAAGCCGAACCGGCCAAGGCATTGCCGGTCCTGAGCGTCTCGTGGGCCACTATGACCGTGCTCATGATCTTCGTGATCCCGACCGTGGTAATGGGTGTGTCCTTCGGGTGGCTCATCGACGCCGCCGAGTGGGCGTTCAGTTGACCTGATCCGGCCCTGGTTTGTTTTGAGTAGAGTCCCGCGCGCCGCCGACGGCGCGCGGACGGGTGATTGAAGGAGGCAAAACGTGAATCCCTACATTCCGATTCTGATCCTCTTTGCCATTGCGCCCGTCTTCGCAGGGGCCTTCATCCTGCTCTCGCGCTTTGTCGGACCGCGCAACCCGACCGCCGAAAAAGTCTCCACCTACGAGTGCGGCATCGAACCCGAGGGCACCGCCCGCGGACGCTACAGTGTGCACTTCTACCTGGTGGCCATCGAATTCATCATCTTCGACGTCGAAGCCGCCCTGCTCTATCCCTGGGCGGTGACCTATCGCGACCAGATCAAGGCCGAGGGCTTTGGTCCGCTCGCCATGGTGATCGTGTTCATCGCGATCCTCTTCCTGGGCCTCGCCTACACGGCCGGGCGCGGCGTGCTCGACTGGTCGAAGAACGAAACACGCAAGCAGATGCTCGCTCACTACGAGAGCGAAGAGCTCAAGGAAGCGGCGTAAGGAGCCCTGGCCATGGCGCGGAACATTCCCGACATCTCCAAGCTCCCGGGCGTCACCATCGGTGACGAGCCCGCCGAGAAGAGCTTCGTGCTGACCAAGCTCGAAGCCGTCGCCAACTGGGGCCGCAAGTATTCGCTCTGGCCCTATCCCTTCGGCACCGCCTGCTGCGGCATCGAGATGATGGCCATGCTGGGCCCGCGCTACGACATCGCCCGCTACGGCGCCGAGCTCGTGCGCTTCAGCCCACGCCAGGCGGACATGATGATCGTCGCCGGCACCATCACCATGAAGATGGCGCCCATCATCAAGAAGATCTACGACCAGATGGCAGAGCCCAAGTGGGTCATCTCCATGGGCGTGTGCGCTTCCTCGGGCGGCTTCTACACCAACTACTGCACCCTTCAGGGCGTCGATCAGGTCATTCCCGTCGACGTCTACGTGCCCGGCTGCCCGCCCCACCCCGAGGCCGTGCTGCGCAGCGTGCTGCTGCTGCAGGAAAAGATCGCCCAGGGCTCGAACTTCGAGCGCGGCCGCTCGCACGTCTTCGCCGAAGAGCTCAAGGACCTGCTGCAGGCCCCGCAGGGCAACCCGGCCGAGAAGCTCCACCAGATCGAGAAAGGCGGGCGCTCATGAGTCTTGTCGAGAAGATTCAGGAGCGCTTTGGCGCGAAGGTTCTCTCCGTGAGTGACCTGCGCGGCGATGCCATGCTCACACTGAGCGCCGATGCCCTGGTAGAGATCGCCACCTGGCTGCGCGACGAGGCGGGCCTGAAGATGCTCAGCGACGTGGCCGGCGTGGACCTGCTTCACATGGGACGCACGCCGCGCTTCGAAGTGGTCTACAACCTCTTCGGTTATTCAAGCGAGGGGATTTCCCGCCTGTTGCTCAAGGTGCAGGTCGGCGAGGATCACCCGAAGGTCCCCACGCTCACTGGCGTATTCAAGTCGGCCGACTGGCTTGAGCGCGAATGCTGGGACCAGTTCGGAATCGTGTTCGAGGGTCACCACAATCTCGAGCGCATCCTCAATCATCATGAATTCGTGGGCCATCCCCTGCGCAAGGACTACCCCGTCGATGGACGGCAGATCCTCTCGCGCCCGGAAGACCTGTAAGGAAACACACCACGCACCATGGCAGCCGAGCAGGAAAAGCTGGACCTCTCCCCGGAGAACCTCCCCGATCACGAAGAGCGTGAGTCGGTCGAGCATCCGGTTACGGTCAACATCGGCCCGGCCCACCCGGCCACGCACGGGACGCTGCGCCTCAAAGCCGTTCTCGACGGCGAAGTGATCGTCAGTGCCAAGGCCGAGATCGGTTACCTGCACCGCGGCTTCGAGATCCAGTGCGAGCAGGTCAACTACCAGCAGGTTATCCCCTACACCGATCGCCTGAACTACCTCTCGGCCTGCATGAACAATACGTGCTGGACCAAGGCTGTCGAGAAGCTGCTGGGCATAGAAGATCAGGTTCCCGAGCGCGCGATCTACATCCGCGTCATCGTGGACGAGCTCTCTCGCATTGCCGACCACCTTGTCTGCAACGGCATCGGCGCGCTGGACCTCGGAGGTCTGACCAACTTCTGGTACACCTTCTACCCGCGCGAGAAGATCTACGACATTCTCGAAAAGCTCTCGGGCGCGCGGCTTACCAACGCCTATACCCGCATCGGCGGCGTCGTCTACGACATCTATCCTGGCTTTGAAGACGACCTCAAAGACGCCTTCAAGGAACTCGACCGCGGCCTTGGCGGCATGCTCAAGCTGCTGCAGAAGAACCGCATCTTCAACGACCGCGTGCGCGATGTGGGCGTTGTCTCGGCAGAGGACGCACTGGCCTGGGGCTGGACCGGCCCGTGCCTTCGCGCCTCGGGTGTGGCCTACGACGTGCGCAAGGACCAGCCCTACTACCACTACGACGAGTTCGACTGGGAAGTCGTCGTGGGCGAGAAGGGCGATTGCTGGGACCGCTTCTTCGTGCGGGTCGAGGAGATCCGCCAGAGCATGCGCATCATCGAGCAGGCCGTCGCGCGCATTCCCGACGGCCCGGTCATGATCAGCGATCCCAAGATCGCGCTGCCCCCGAAGGAGGAGGTCTACAACTCCATCGAGGGACTGATCAATCACTTCAAGCTGATCTTCGAGGGCGTGCGCCCTCCGGCCGGCGAAGTGTACTCGTGCACCGAGGCCGCCAACGGCGAGCTCGGCTTCTACATCGTCTCCGACGGCAGCGCCAACCCCTACCGGGTGAAGGTGCGCGCGCCGAGCTTCATGCACTTCCAGGCAATTGAACAGATCGCGAAGGGTCACTATATCGCCGATGCAATCGCGATCCTGGGCAGCCTGAACATCATCGCGGGTGAGTTGGACCGGTAAGGAACAGGCATGGGCGAACCGATCAAATTCAGCGAAGAGACACTTGCCGTCATGAAGACGGCAGTGGCCGAGTATCCCGATCGCGCCAGCGCTACGCTCCCGGTGTTGCAGGCCATCCAGAAGGAAAAGGGCTGGGTCAGCCCCGAGGCCATGGAATACGCCGCCGAGCTGGTGGGCGTGTCCATTGCGCGCATCCGCGAAGTGGCGACCTTCTACACGATGTTCCACCTCAAGCCGGTCGGGAAGTATCACTTCCAGGTCTGCACGAACATCTCCTGCTGCCTGCGCGGCGGCGAGGCGATCTACGCCCACTGCCAGAAGCGTCTTGGCATCAAGGGCGGCAAGGAAGTTACCGAGGACGGCCTGTTCAGCCTCGAACACGTCGAGTGCCTGGCTGCCTGTGAGAAGGCGCCGGCCATGCTGCTGGGTGAGAACTACGTCATGGAGCTCGACGAAGAGAAGATCGACGAGCTTATCGCGAAGTGCCGCGAAGAGGGAGGGAACTGAGTGGAAAAGGTTCTGACATCCCTCTGGGGAGTGGAAAACTCCCACAAGCTCGACGTCTACAAGAGCCACGGCGGCTACGAGATGGCCAAGCAGGTTCTTTCCGACTGGGATTCGCCCAAACTCATCGAGCACGTCAAGGCCACCGGCCTTCGCGGCCGCGGCGGCGCAGGTTTCCCCACGGGTCTCAAATGGAGCTTCGTGCCCATCGACTCGGAAAAGCCCAAGTATCTTTGCGTCAACGCCGACGAGAGCGAGCCGGGCACCGCCAAGGACCGCTACGTCCTCGAGCGCACACCGCACCTGCTCATCGAAGGTGTGCTCATCGCGGCCAAGGCGCTCAAGTGTCACCACGCCTTCATCTACTGCCGCGGCGAGTTCTACGACCAGCTCGCCATCGTGCGTGCCGCCGTTGAAGAGGCCAAGGCCGCCGGCATCGTGGGCAAGAATGCGCTCGGCACGGGCTACGACATTCAGGTCACTGTGCACTCGGGTTTTGGTGCCTACATCTGCGGCGAAGAGACCGGCCTGATCGAATCCCTCGAGGGCAAGAAGGGCCAGCCGCGCATCAAGCCGCCCTTCCCCGCCGTGCACGGCCTCTATGGCTGCCCCACGGTGGTCAACAACGTCGAGACCATTGCGGCGCTTCCCTGGCTCATCAAGAACGGCCCCGAGGCCTACAAGAAGATGGGAACCGAGAAGAGCCCCGGCTCCAAGCTGATGAGCATCTCCGGTCACGTGGAGCGCCCGGGCACCTACGAGATCGAGCTGGGCATGCCGCTTAAGGACTTCATCAACGAAACCGCCGGCGGTATCTGGAAGGGTCGCAAGCTCAAGGCCTGCATCCCCGGTGGCAGCTCGGTCCCGGTGCTCACCGCCGAAGAGGTGGAGAAGGTCAATCTCGACTACGAATCCTGCGCCGCCAACGGCACCATGCTGGGATCGGGCGGCTGCATCGTGATGGACGAGACCGTGGACATGGTGCACATGCTCCGCGTGCTCGGCCACTTCTATTCGCACGAGAGCTGCGGGCAGTGCACGCCGTGCCGCCGCGGGACGAGCTGGGCACACCGCACCCTCTGCCGCATCGACGACGGTGAAGGAAAGCCCGAGGACGTGGAGACGCTGCTCCACATCGCCAACAACATGACCGGTCGGACCATTTGTCCGCTGGCCGACGCGCTGGCGATGCCCATCAAGAGTTTCCTGACAAAGTTCCGTGAAGAGTTCGATTACAAGGCGCGCACCGGCAAGAGCCTGGTGCAGCCCGGAAAGGC
The DNA here is from genome assembly GCA_020434085.1 of Chrysiogenia bacterium. Lineage (NCBI taxonomy): Bacteria > Pseudomonadati > Chrysiogenota > Chrysiogenia > Chrysiogenia bacterium. Next base: position 7,851 of record JAGRBM010000343.1, read on the forward strand.
CGCCTGAGGCTTCGAAGGAAGCCGGATAAGACCAATGCCGAAGATCACCATCGACGGGACAGAATTCGAAGCCAAGGACGGCGCCACGGTCATCCAGACCTGCGCCGACAATGGCATCGACATTGGTCACTACTGCTGGCACCCGGGCCTCTCGCCCGAGGGCAACTGCCGCATGTGTCTGGTGGAGGTCGAGAAGGCCCCCAAGCTCATGCCCTCGTGTATGACGACCGTGGGCGACGGCATGGTGGTCAAGACCCAGCACACCAGCGAAAAGGTGCGCGAAGCGCAGCGCGACGTCATGGAGTTCCTGCTGGTCGATCATCCCATCGACTGCCCCATCTGCGACCAGGCCGGTGAGTGCAAGCTGCAGGACTACTACATGCAGTACGACCGGCAGCCCTCGCAGGTCCCGCTCGACTCCAAGGTTCACAAGCCCAAGCGCCAGAAGTTCTCCGAGCAGGTCACCTACGACGCCGAGCGCTGCATTCTCTGCACGCGCTGCGTTCGTTTCTGCCGCGAGATCGAGGGCAAGGAAGAGCTGGGCATGATCAACCGCGGCGCGGTGAGCCTGATCAGCCTCTACAACGATGAGGCCAAGCTCAGCGGCGACTACCAGGTCAACATCGTCGACATCTGCCCGGTGGGCGCGCTCACCCACAGCGATTTCCGCTTCAAGAAGCGCGTGTGGTTCATGGACTACACTCCGAGCATCTGCGCCGGTTGTTCGCGCGGCTGCAACGTGACGGTCGGCTCGCACAACGCGAAGGTCTACCGCTACAAGCCGCGCGAGAACCAGGACGTCAACCAGTGGTGGATGTGCGACGAGGGCCGGCTCACCTACAAGCAGGTGCACGCCGAGGGCCGCCTTCTCAAGCCGCGCCTTCGCAGCGGCGGTGACAACTCCGAATACACAGACTGGCGCCGCGTGCTCGATCGCAGCGCGGACGTCATCAAGCTCCTTGAGAAGAAGGAAGGCCCGCAGGCCATTGCCGCCATCGGCAGCCCGCTGGCCTCCACCGAAGAGAACTACCTGCTCAAGAAGCTCTTTGCCGCGCGCTTCCCCGGCGCAAAGGTCGCCTTCCCGGCCGCCGATCTCTACAAGGAGGGCGGCCCCGACAAGCTGCTCAAGACCGGGGACAAGGCGCCCAACGCCCGCGCCGGCGCCGCGCTGGGGCTGACCGACACAATCGAGTCCGTGATCGAGGGCATCGAGGCCGGCACCATCAAGGCGCTCTACATGCTCGGCGACGATCTGGCCGCTACCGGCCCTCTGGCCGAGCGCTTTGCCAAGGCCGCGGAGAAGCTTTCGTGGCTCATGGTGCAGAGCCCCTACTATCACGCCACCGCGCAGCGCGCGCACGCCGTGCTGGCAGCGACCCATCACCTGGAGAGCCAGGGAACCTTCATCAACTTCGAGGGGCGCGTGCAGCGCTTTGCACCGGCCATCAAGCCGCAGGTCGAGGCGCGCACCGGCGTGCAGATTCTCCAGGACATGGCCGCCGCCCTGGGCGCGGACATTCCCGGCGGAGAGGGCGCGCAGGTATTCGACGCGCTGGCCGCCGAAGAAAAGCAGTTTTCGGGCCTGAGCTGGAACGCACTGGGAGACCAGGGCGCAAAGCTCGGGCAGTAAGTGGAGACCGGGATGGATTTGCTTGATATCGGCATGATGGTACTGCGCATCGCACTGATGCTGCTCATCGTGCTTCAAACACTGCCCCTCCTGATCTGGATGGAGCGCAAGGCGAGTGCCTACATGCAGGACCGCCGCGGGCCGACCTACGCCCATGCCGGTCCGGTGCGCATGTTCGGCATGGTCCACACGCTCACCGACGTGGTGAAGCTCATCGGCAAGGAAGACGTCACCCCGCAGGCCGCTTACAAGCCCTTCCACTTCCTGGCGCCGGCCATTGCGATGTCCGTGGCGCTGGTCACTTTCGCAGTCATCCCCTACGCAGGCACGGTGCAGATCGGCGAGCGCGCCTTCCCCATGCAGGTCGCCCAGCTCGACGTCGGTATCCTCTACATTCTGGCGATCGCTTCGCTGGGGGTCTACGCGGTGATCCTCGCCTCGTGGGCTTCGAACAACAAGTACACCATGTTCGGCGGGCTTCGCGCCTCGGCCCAGATCATCAGCTACGAGCTCGTCATGGCGCTGTGTCTGCTGGCGCTCATCATGGTCAACGGCTCGCTGCGCCTCGATCAGATCGTCACCCATCAGGGCTCGGCGCCCTGGAACTGGGGCGTCGTCGTGCAGCCCATCGCCGCAATCCTGTTCGTGGTCTGCGCCTTTGCCGAGACCAACCGCAACCCCTTCGACCTTCCCGAGGGCGAGAGTGAGATCGTTGCCGGTTTCCACATCGAGTATTCGAGCCTGCGCTTCGCCCTGTTCTTCATGGCCGAGTACGCGCACATGATCGTGGCCTCTGCCATCATCACGAGCCTGTTCTTCGGCGGCTACAAGATTCCCTTTGTCGAATCGGCGACACTGGTATCGAGTGCCTCGCCCATCCTCACCGGACTGCTGTGGGTCACGCTCATCGGCGGCTCGCTCATGGGCGCTTTCTTCAGCTTCCTGTTCGTGCGCGGCAACGAGCGCGGCGGCAAGGATATCGACGCGGCCGTGCTTGCCGTGGTGGCGGGCTTTGGCCCCGCTGCCGCCGCGGCGCTGGTGCTGTTGCTGACGGGCTTCTCGCCCGAGCTTGGCGCCACAGGGGCGAGCATCTTCGCCTCCGTGCTCCAGCTTCTCGCCTTCATGGCCAAGACGATTTTCTTCTGCTTCCTCTTCATCTGGGTGCGCTGGACCCTGCCGCGCTTCCGCTATGACCAGCTCATGACCGTTGGCTGGAAGTACATGCTGCCGCTGGCGCTGCTCAACGTGTTGGTGACGGGCCTGATTCTCTACGGAAAGGACGTGGGCTAAATGGACGGCGCAACGATCCTTTTCTACCTCTTTGCGGCCATGGCCGTTGGAAGCGCGGTGCTCGTCGTGACGAGCGACCACGCCATCCGCTGCGCCATGTACCTCGTGGTCACGTTCTTCAACCTGGCCGCGCTCTACATCCTGCTCGACGCCCACTTCCTGGGGGCTGCGCAGATTCTGATCTATGCCGGCGCCATCACGGTGCTGATCCTGTTCGTCATCATGCTGCTCGACATCACGAGCCTCGGATCCTTCGCTGCGAGCCGCAACGACGCCGCGCGGGCCATCGGCCTTGTCGCCACGGCCACGCTGCTGCTCATTCTCGCCCCGAAGATCATCGGCATGGGAAATGTCGGCTTTGCCGCGGAGATCCCCGCCGACTTCGGCAGCGCGAAGGAGCTGGGCGTCCTGCTCTACAAGCGCTACCTGCTGGCCTTCGAGATGGTCGCGGTCCTGCTGCTCGCAGCGGTCGTGGCCGCCGTGGCCATCGCCCACAAAGAGGAGGAGGCCTGATATGGAAATCACGCTCGGCCACTACCTCATTGTCTCGGCGCTCTTGTTCTGTACCGGCATCTTCGGCGTGGTCACGCGCCGCAATGTCATCATGATTCTCATGAGCATCGAGCTCATGCTCAATGGCGTGAACCTCTCGTTCGCCGCCTTCGCCCGCCACTGGGGTGATGGATCGGGACACGTGATGGTGGTGCTGTCCATCGCCGTTGCCGCAGCCGAGGCCGCCGTGGGTCTGGCGCTGCTCATTGCCATTTTCCGTAACCGCGAGAGCGTGAACGTCGAAGACCTCGACCTGCTGAAGGGTTAAGAGAAGTGCACGAAGCCGACATCCATGCGCAGTGGCTACTGCTCATCCCGCTGCTCCCCCTGCTGGGCGCGATGGTCAATGGCGCGCTCACGCTCACCGGCAAGCCGCTCAGCGAGCGCAACACCGCCCTGCTCGGCTGTTTGACGGTCCTCGGATCGGCGCTGTTGGCGACCAATGCGCTCATCATCGTGCTCTCCCACGAGGAGCCCGTGCGGCTTACCGCTACTGCCTGGGAATGGATCGCCTCCGGGCGGCTCAGCATCCCGGTCTCTCTGGTCGTGGACCGCCTCTCGGCTCTCTACATCACATTCATCTGCTGGATCGGCCTGCTCATCCACGTCTACTCGCACGGGTACATGCACGGCGATCGCGGCTTCAGCCGCTTCTTCACCTACCTGAACCTCTTCATGTTCTCGATGCTGACCCTGGTGCTGGGCTCGAGCCTGCCCATCCTGTTTGTCGGCTGGGAGGGCGTGGGCCTTTGTTCCTACCTGCTCATCGGCTTCTGGTACGAGGGCACGGAGAATGCCAAGGCCGGCAAGAAGGCTTTTGTCGTCAACCGCATCGGCGACTTCGCCTTCCTGCTGGGAATGTTCGTCATCTTCTGGGGCACCTGGCAGCTCGACCACGCCACGCTCGAAGTGGCCGGCCTGCAGGGCCAGATTGCGGGCCTTGCCGAGCAGACCATCACGCTCTGGGGCTTCACCATGCGGCTTCCCACCGTCGCGGCGATCCTGCTGTTCATCGGCGCCTGCGGCAAGAGCGCGCAGATCCCCCTCTACGTGTGGCTGCCCGACGCCATGGCCGGCCCGACGCCGGTCTCGGCGCTCATTCATGCCGCCACCATGGTGACCGCGGGCATCTACATGTGCGCACGCATGCACTTCCTGTTCTCGGAGAGCCCGGTGGCGCTCACCCTCATTGCGATCACCGGCGCGACCACGGCGCTCTTTGCCGCGAGCATCGCGCTCGTCCAGAACGACATCAAGAAGGTGCTGGCCTACTCGACGGTCTCGCAGCTCGGTTACATGTTCATGGGCATCGGCGCGGGCGCTTATGCCATGGGCATCTTCCACGTCTTCACCCATGCCTTCTTCAAGGCCTGCCTCTTCCTTGGCGCCGGTTCGGTGATGCATGCCATGAGCAACAACACCGACATCCGCCTGATGGGTGGGCTCCGCAAGCACATGCCGCACACCTGGCTGACCTTCCTTATCTCGACCATCGCCATTGCCGGCGTGCCGGGTTTCTCGGGCTTCTTCTCGAAGGACGAGATCCTCGCCAAGACGGTGATGAACCATGGCTACTTTGTCCCGCCCATCGTGCCCGGTCACGAAACGCTCACCGCGCTCATGCCCGGCGTGCTCTGGGGCATGGGCGTGCTGGCCGCCTTCTGCACGGCCTTCTACATGACGCGCATCCTGTATCTGACCTTCCACGGCGAGCAGCGTTGGGTCGAAGCCCATGTGCCCGCCGAGGTGGACGCGCTCAAGGCAGCCAGGTCGCGCATCGACGCCTACGGTTTTGAAGTCACCCCGCAGCAGCTCCATCCCCACGAGTCGCCGGTCAGCATGACTGCGGTACTCTGGGTGCTGGCTATCGGCGCCATCTTTGCCGGCTATGTCGGCCTGCCCCATTTCCTGGGCGGGCACCTGGCCATCGAGGGCTGGCTCGGCGGGATCTTCGACACCGCCCACACCGCCGTTGCAGGGCACGGGGCCCATGGCGCCGAAGCGGTTGCCGGGCATGGAGACACCGCCAAGGAGCTGAGCTTCGCGCTCATCTCCACTTTCATTGCCTTTGCCGGCATCGGCGCGGCGCTCTTCTGCTACGCGGTAAAGCCGGGTCTTACAAAAACTCTCGGCGACGCCCTCTCGGTCGTGCGCCGCGTTCTCTCGAACAAGTATTACATCGACGAGCTCTACGACTTTGTCTTCGTCACTCCCATCCGTCGCTTCTCCGAGAGCGTGCTCTGGCGCGTGATCGATGAGCGCGTGATCGACGGTACCGTCCGCGGCATGGGCACCGCCGCCCGCGGGCTCGGCGGGCTTTTGAGCCGTGCCGAGAACGGCATCGTCGGAAGCTACGCGGTCGGCATGTTGCTGGGCGTCGTATTCATCCTCGGGTATCTGGCCCTGCGGTAGGCGAAAGGAACGAACATGCCGATTCTCTCCATCACGTTGTTCCTGCCGCTCATCGGAGCGCTGGTCATCCTTGCCGCCGCGCGCGGCGAGGGCTCGGACGCCAAGGCCAAGGGCCTGGCCCTGCTCTTCTCGGGCCTGACCTTCCTGGTCTCGCTGGCGATCCTTTGCGGCTTCGACAGCGCCAACCCGGACATCCAGATGGCCGAGCGCTATGAGTGGATCTCCGGCTGGGGAATTTCGTATTTCCTGGGCGTCGACGGGCTCACCGTGCTGCTCGTCATGCTGACCACGCTGCTCACGCCGCTCGTCATTCTTGCGGGCTTCTCCAATGTCGAGAAGCGCCTGCCCGGTTACATGGCCGCCATGCTGGCGCTGGAGACCGGGATGCTGGGCGCCTTCTTCGCCCTGGATCTCTTCCTCTTCTATGTCTTCTGGGAAGCGATGCTCATCCCCATGTATCTGCTCATCGGGATCTGGGGCGGCGAGCAGCGCATCTATGCCGCGGTGAAGTTCTTCCTCTACACCATGTTCGGCTCGGTGCTGATGCTGCTGTCCATCGCGGCACTGGTCTACATGCACTTCGAGCAGACGGGCACGGTCACCTTCTCGCTGCTCGACCTGCTCAATACGCCAATGCACTATGAAGTGCAGCTCTGGTGCTTTGCGGCCTTTGCCCTGGCCTTTGCCATCAAGGTGCCGCTCTTCCCGCTGCACACCTGGCTTCCCGACGCCCACGTGCAGGCGCCCACGGGCGGCTCGGTCATTCTGGCCGGCGTCCTTCTCAAGATGGGCACCTACGGCCTGGTGCGCTTCGCGATGCCGCTCTACCCCGCAGCCGCCGTGGCCTTCGCCCCGTGGCTTGGAAGCCTGGCGGTGGTCGGCATCATCTACGGCGCGCTGGTTGCCATGGTGCAGCCCGACGTTAAAAAGCTTGTCGCCTATTCCTCGGTCAGCCACCTGGGATTTGTCGTGCTGGGAATCAGCGCACTCACGCCCGAGGCATTCGAGGGCGCGATGCTCCAGATGCTCAACCACGGCGTCTCGACCGGCCTGCTCTTCCTGATGGTAGGCATTATCTACGAGCGCCGGCACACGCGCCTGATCTCCGAATACGGCGGCCTTGCCCGCGTGGTGCCGGTCTTTGCCACGCTACTCATGATCGTGACCTTCTCGAGCATCGGCCTGCCCGGGCTCAACGGCTTCGTGGGCGAGTTCCTCATCCTGCTGGGCACCTTCAATGCCAACAACCACTACGGCTCCTTCCACGCGGCCTTTGCCGCGACGGGCGTCATCCTGAGCGCGATCTACATGCTCTGGATGATCCAGCGCGTGCTGTGGGGACCGCTTACGAATCCCAGGAACGAGCGCCTTGCCGACGTGAAGCCGCGCGAGCTGGCCTACCTGGCGCCCCTGCTCGCCCTGGTGTTCATCATGGGCCTTGCACCCGGGCCGTTCCTCAAGACCTATCACGCAAGCACCGAGGCCTTCCTCGGCCGCTTTGAAGACAATGCCGTGATGGCGAGCCTGCCGGCCGAAGATGCCGAGGGCCGCGCCGCGCTGGCCGAGCTGCTTGCCGATCGAAGCAATGATGAAGCCGGGAGCGAACTCGCCCTGGCCGAACACGAGTAAGGAAACGAGCGCCGTGCCTGAGCTCAACATCAATTTTCACTACGTCCTGCCGCCGCTGCTGATGGCGCTGGGCGGCTGCGTGGTCCTGACCGAGGGCCTCGTTCTGGGCGCCCGCAAGCACACCCTGTTCTTCGTTACGACGCTCATCACCGCGGCGGCCTCGCTGGGCGCTTCGCTCTGCCTGCGCGGCGAGGTGGGCGCGGGCTTCTCCGATGCCGTCATCATCGACGGCACGGTGGTGTTGCTGCTCAGCCTCGTCGCCATTTGCGTCATCCTGGGCGCGCTCGTATCGCCTGCCTATCTCAACCGCTACAAAATGAAGGGCGCCGATTACTACACGCTCATGCTCTTCGCCGCCTGCGGAATGCAGGTGCTGGTGAGCGCCGGCGATCTCTCCACCCTGTTCATCGGTCTCGAAACCATGTCGGTGAGCGTCTACGCGCTCACCGGTTATCGCATCCGCCAGGACGCCTCCACCGAGGGGGCGATGAAGTATTTCCTGCTGGGCGCCTTTGCCACGGGATTTCTGCTCTACGGCATGGCTTTCCTCTATGGCGCGACCGGCACGACCAATCTGGCCGAAATGGGCCTGCGCCTTGGCGACATCACCGAGGGATCGCACACGGCGCTCTTTGCCATGCTGGGCCTTGGCCTGCTGCTCGTCGGCATGGCCTTCAAGGTCGGCGCCTTCCCCTTCCACATGTGGGTTCCCGATGCCTACCAGGGCGCGCCCACGCCGGTAACCGCCTTCATGTCCGTGGCGGTCAAGGCCGCCGCCTTCGGCATCCTGCTGCGCACCCTCTCGGTCGCACTCTTCCCGCTCGCCTACCTGTGGCAGCCGCTCATCTCGTGGCTGGCGGTGGGCACGATGCTGGCCGGCAACGTGCTGGCGCTGCGTCAGGACAATGTAAAGCGCATGCTCGCCTATTCGAGCGTCTCCCACGCGGGCTACCTCCTGCTGGGCGTCGCCGCTTCGGGCACGCTTCCCACCGAGGCCGGCGCCGCAGTGATCCACTACCTGATGGTCTACGCCTTCATGAACGTCGGCGCCTTTGCCGTGCTGCTCTCGCTCTCGCGCGAGGGATATGAGCGCACCCGCTACAGCGACCTCACGGGCCTCTCGCAGGAGCGCCCGCTCATCGCCGCCGTGCTGGCCTTTTTCATGATTGCGCTCGCCGGCATTCCGCCCACCGGCGGCTTTACCGCGAAGTTCTACCTCTTTGCCGCGGCCATCAAGTCCGGTCTGGCCGGCCCGGCCATCCTGGGCATCCTGAGCTCGGTCATCGGCGTCGTCTATTACCTGCGCGTCGTGGTCGTCTCCTACATGAATCCCCGCGATGAGAGCGCGCCCATCCCGGCCGTTGCGCCGCGCGGCATCGCCCTCTCGGCCGTCATCGTCATCGCCCTGCTGGTCACCCTGGAAATGGGCCTCAACCTCCTGCCGGGCCTTGGCTGGTTCATTCCCGGCTACCTCGAAGAATTCAGCCACGCCATCGCCGCCGCCTTCTGAGGCTTCGCCTCCTTCATTCGCGGTCAAATTTCGCATTCACTCGTGCTGGCATCCGCGCGCCCGTTACTGCGTAGACCCGACTTCGCTGAGGCTTCGCCGCTTTCATTCGCGTCCGAACATCGCAATCACACGCGCTGGTATCTCCGTGCCCGCACCCGTGAACGTGGACGAAACGGTCCCTGCGACCACGCGCACGCCAGCCTCGATCCGACTTTCATCCCTTGCCTGAATCACTCCATCACCAGTTGTCTTCTCTCCCGATCGCCGTTCCTCCTTTCCTTGAGCGTTTTTCGAAATCCGGTTTCCGTGATTTTTTCTACGGCGGCCCGGCGCCGCTGCACTCGTAGCCCCCGCTCCAGGCGGGCTCGCCCCCGGTGGGAGCGGGCCGCTCCTCAGCTCCGCCGCGCGAAGGCGCCCCGCCCGCCCGCTCCGCGCGGGCATCCGCAATCACCTGGCAGGCCTCGGGGTCTTTCTCGATGGGCCGCTCGTAACCGACCTTGCGGGCCTCGCTTCGCGTGCGCGAGAGCAGCGTGCGCGCCGCGCGCAGGCAGAGCGCGTCGTCACCGGTGAGAAAAATCGCCGCCAGCAGCTCGCCCCAGGCGTAGTGGCGCATGTGTTCGATCTCGCCGAGTTTTCCGCAATGGCGCGCGAAAATCTCCACGAAAGTGCCGGGCAGGTCTTGCCCCTCGTGCCAGCCGCGCACCGCGCGCGAGACATCCACCAGCGCGGCGCTCGCGCGGGCAAAGGCCTCCCCCGTGGCAGGGCGGTTGGAGTCGGGCACCTCGGCGAGCGCCTCATCGAGCACGCGGGCCGCGCGAACCCGAAGACTGCGCTCGGTGCCGGCGCGGCAGAGCCGGCTCACGGCGCTCAGCGCAATCACCCGGCACACCACCGCGCGCGGATTCTCAAAGAGCGGGCCGCGAATCCGGCCGTAGATCTCCAGGTAATGGCGCTCGAGCCCCCTGGGCGATTCCTTGCCCTCCCCGGCCGAATCTGGGCTGGTCTCTGGCGGCTGCGTTTGGCGCGGCTGCGTCTGGGTGGACTGCGCTTCATGGAGCGGCGGCGCTGCAGGGCCCTCCCGCCCGATGGGCCCCGGATCGTCTGGAGCGGAACGCGCCCCCGACGCGCGGGCGCGGCGGGCCGCGCTCTCGGCGGCGCGACGTTCGTGTCGGTTCCTGGGAATCTGCTGGTCCATGGCAGCCCTCCTGCCTCCAGCTTTGCACAGCACTGTGACGAGCGGCGTCACATGAAAGCGCGGAGTTGATCACGGCGCGCGGGCGCGTCATGCTGGACTGGTCAGGCCAGAGCCCGGGCAATCCGGCCCGGCGGCCCGCCGCGTGCGGCGCGGCAAGAGGAGCGCGAGCCCCATGGCTTCACCCTTCAGAATCCGCCCCGGAGAGGGACTTCGGGCGCTGCGACGTTCGATGCGCGATCCCGACGATACCGGGCAGGTGGGAGTGGTCGTGCGCGCGTTTCAGGGCAAATCCCCCCAGCGGATTGCCCGCCGGGCCCGCCGCACCAGAGAGGGCCGGCGCCTGCTGCGCGAAAAGCCGGACCTGCTGGCTGCCCTGCGCAACCGCGAGTGGCTCGCCTCCCTTCCGGAAAAGAGCCTGGGCCGCGCCTATCTCGACTTCGTGGTGCGGTACAAGATCTCGGCGGACGGGCTGATGGACGCGTTGGCAGAGCCGGGCGCCCGGAGCGACTACGAGCGTCACCTCTCCGAAGACGAGCTCTTCCTCAACCAGTGGGCGGGCCTGACGCACGACCTGTTCCACGTGGTCACCGGTTACGAAACCGATCTCATCGGCGAGGTGGCCGTGCTGAACTTTACCCTCGCCCAGAGCAGAAACCCCGGCCTGGGCGTGCTGCTCATACCACCCAACGTGCTCACGCCGATCTTCGCCCCCCGACACGCGGCAATCATCTGGAAAGCCGCGCTCCGCGGCCTGCGTGCCAGGTGGTTCCTCGTGCAGAACTGGGTGGAGTTGCTCGAAGAGCCCCTTGAGGAGGTGCGCCGCAAACTGGGGGTCGGCCCGCCGCCCGGCTACGACCAGTTTTTCAGCCCGAAGTTCCGAAGAGGATTCGAGAGTGCGGCCTCCTAGGATTCCCGACCGCCACTCCGTCTGACTCGTTTCAAACGCGCAAAAACAAAGGGCCCTCCCGATCGGGAGGGCCCTTTGGCTGTGGGACAGGAATGATCAGTTACAGGCAGCCGTCGGCGAAGCGCAGGGCTTGATGCCGCCCACACCGAAGATGTTCTGCCAGTGCAGGATGCGGCGGTCGCGCTCGAGTTCGAGGAACTGGGCCTGCGGCGCTCCGGTGTCCTGAACCGCGCGCACCGAGGTGGGCTGGCCATCGGGGCCGATGATCAGCGGCGGCGCGGCATCGCCCCACTCGCTGACATTGAGCACCTCGAAGGAGTTGGCTCCCGGCTCAGGCTGCAGGCGGCAGCAGATGGCCGGGCCCGAAATCACGCGCCCGCGTCCGATGCTGCAGCCACTGCCCTGGGGCTGGAAGGTGGAGACGAAGAAGCGCCCGTTGACGATCAGCGGCGAGGAAAGGATCTTCTCGCCCGGTTCCATCACGAACGGGAAGGCATCCTCGATGTCCTGCTTGAGCTGGTCGTCCTCGATCTCGTCACAGGTGAAATCGCGTGCGGCGGCATCGGGGCTGGACTCACCGCAGGAACTGCCGTCGGGATCGTTGATCGCGAACAGGAAGTCACGCGACTGCGTGTCGTTGGGGTCGGTCAGGTCGCCGGTGCCCCAGACGAGGTTCACAAAGCCATTGCAGTCGAAGGTCGCCGCGGGCGCGTAGAAGATCGGACGGCGGGCCTCGGCCTCCGAGATGCCCAGGTCGGCAGCCAGCGAACCCTGGTCGAACATCACGCAGGGCGACTTGCCCGGGTCCAGGCCGAGCTGGGGATCGGCCGCGGGAATGCTGTCGGTCCACCAGTCCTCGGGATTGGTCTTGTAGGTCAGGATCTTCCAGAGGCGGCCTTCGAGATCGCCGAAGATCAGGTTGTCCACCGTGCCGTTGAGGTCGCGGTCGAGAGCCAGCAGGTCGCCCGCCACGGAGTTGTAGCGGTTGATGGCCGGATCGTCGGAAATCGGAACGTTCTGTACCAGACGCCCGGTCTCCAGATCCCAGAAGAGAACCCAGTTGCCCACGCCCGGAAGGCCCGGGTCGAAGTCATCGGGATCGGCCGGCTCCGGCGGCTCATAGGGATCACCGCTCTCATCGATGCACAGGCCGTCGATGATGTCGGCACACTCAATCGGGTTGACGACGATCGGGTCACCATCGGGACGGGTCGGGTTGAAACCGGCGCCCATGGCCACCATCCAACGACGCATGAGCTGACCGCCGTCCCATTCGATGCCGTACTCGGCGATGTTGGGCTTGGAGAACGTGCGGCCCATGGCAATGTGCGTGTTCTGCCAGAGCAGCCGCGGCGTTGTGGGGTCGGTGATGTCGAGCGCAATGGTGGAGAAACCGCCGCCGCGCAGGGAGAAGACCAGCACCGTGTGGAAGCTGTCGTCCACGTCGCTGCTCGGATCATTGTGGAAACGCACCACACTGGCCGAGGGCGTGCCGTCGACCGTGAAAATCACACCGGCATCCATCGCCGGCATGCGCAGGATCGCCTCATAAGGCATAAAGCCCCAGAGTTCGCCGCCGGGGTTCAGCCCCGTCTTCTTGGCTTCATCGCTGAGAACGAAACCGTGCATGAAGCCGTCCTGGGCGCCCACGTAGATCATGGTCGGATCCTCGGCGTGGGCACGGACGAAGTCGGCGTAGGTCGTGCCGGCGCCGACGCGGAAGTCGAAGACCGGCGGATTCACGATGATCGGGCTCGAGTTGACGATCGGGCCCAGCGACCAGGGCTTGGGCGAGCCATCGGAGAAGGTCAGCGTGTTGGCCGGACCATCCTCATCGCGCAGGAAGGTAATGAGCTGCGACATGCGCGAGGTGGTCACGCCCACGATGTCCGCCAGAGCCGAAGACGCGGTCGGCTTGAATTCACGCACCTGCGAGCTGGTCACCGGCGGCGGATCGAGCGAGGGAGCCGTGGCCCCCAGCGTGGCATCGCCAAGCGAGACCGGCTCGGGATTCCAGGGCTCACGCGTGGTCACGTAGAGATTGCGCGGGTTGCTGGCCGTGCGGGCGTTGAGCTGCTTGCCGGCGTCCCACAGGGGGGTTTCGAGGTCGCCGGCATTGATCTGCTCGAAGCTGAAGGCCTGCAACTCACCGCGCCACCAGCGCTCACCGGGCTGGATGGAGAAGTAACCGTCGATCTCGGAGTTCTTGGCAAAGTTTGTCGACGTGGCAACGAAGGTCGGCTGCGCGCGGGTGTGGCTGCCCTCGAGCACGCAGGCAAGCGCGCGACGCAGGCCGTCTGAGAGGGCTTCGGCGCTCGTGCCAAGGAAGGATTCCCCACCGTCGTTGTTGGGCTTGGTGCAATCATCTGGATCGGGCGTGGCGTCCGTGCCGCCGTAGCGCGCCCAGGTATCGCCTTCCTCAACGAGATTGTTGTTGTTGGCCTGGCAGTCATCGGGAATGCCGTTGCCGTCGTTGTCATTGCTGTTGATGTTACAGGGCGCCATCAGGGCCACATAGGTGGGGATGCCACCCTCGCCGCCGGTCAGGTAGGTCGAGCGACGCAGCGCCGAGGCAATCGTCTTGCGCCCGCGCGGCTGGTTGTAACTTCCCGGCCAGCCCGAGGTTTCCTCACCGTCGGTGATCAGAATGATAAAGGTGCGCCGGCAACCGAAGGCCGGGTCGCAACCGGCGTTGCCCGGACAGGGCACGATCGAGGGATTGTTCATCGAGTTGGGACAGATGTTCTGGTAAATGACCGTCGTCACCTGCTCGCCGCCGTTGGGGAACGGGATGTCGGGGTCCGGGCTGGTCGCCACGCGCAGCAGCGCGTCGTTCATGTTGTCTTCGCCCATGATCCAGCAACCGGCATCACGCATCGCCTGGGTGGTGGGCGTGTTGCCGCTGGCGCTCTGGGAGAGAATCGTCGCTTTCAGGCCCGGGTTGTCGTCATTGGAGAACGTCGTGGTGCCCTGGCCGTTGGGGAAGTGAATCGCCGCACTGGTGCTCGATGAGCTGTAACTGCCGCTGTAGGTTGAGAACGCGAAGTTAATCAGCGATCCGAAGGCATCGATGATCGAGACCTGCGCCGTGGGCGGCGGCGGGGGAAGCTCGGGAACCTCCGCGTAGCGATTGCCCCCGCGTCTGAAGGTGCTGCTCTGCGGCCAGGGATCGTGGCAGTAGCCGTGAACCATGACCGGGTCATTGGGCGAGAAGCTGTCGGGACAGTTGCTGGTGTTGCCGCGGTTGTCGAGCCACCAGTTGCAATCGTTGTAGGGCGGAGGCGCACAGTAGTAGCCGCCGCCGCAGCCGCAGTGCTGGTGAACGCTGCGCGCGCACTTGCCGCTGACCACGCTGGTGCCATCGGGGCAGTTCGGACCGGTGCTGCCGCCACCGCCGCCGCCGTGACCATATTCACCGGTGAGGATCTTCTTGGCCGCTTCGAGGCGGGTGCGCATGGCGCCGTCCATGACCTGGAAGCTCCAGGCCATGGAACCCGAAGTATCCAGCACGAAGAGGACGTTGGGTTCCACTTCGGTGTTCGCGTAGAAGGGAACGTCCGCCTGCGCGTGTGCACGCGAGGGCAGTGCGAGCTGCCCCACGAGCATCAGTGCCAGTGCGAGCATCCCCATGCCTGCCCACCTGAGCGGGCCGCTGCCATAAAATTTCTGGCTGGTTTCCTTGGTCTCCATGACCGGACTCCTTCGCTGTCTACCCCTCGAATTCATGTTCCTGTTCCTTGCGCGGCCCGGAGGCGGCCGCTTCACTTTCCTAGTAATCGACCTGCCCGCAGTTCGAGCAGGTGAAGGTGGCGATGTAGGCAATGTCGAGATACGAATCGAGCGCACCCGCATCGCACTTGGGCAGGTCGCTCACCACGATCCGCACCGGAATGCGGTTGGAGTTGCGGTTCTTTCCATCGCCCACGGACTGGCCGACGACTTCGCCGCCGGGGGTGTAGGGCGTGGGAGCCACCAGCGCGATCGCCCGCGTGTCGGGGCACGGGTCGTAGGTATATTGCGTCGAGAGAATGCCGATGTCGGGATTGCACGAAGGCGTGGGCGTCAGGCACGTGGTGCCGTCGTCGCCGGCGGGAATGCCGGCGCCGAAATTGACCCAGCCCACCGCCGCCGAAGCGCAGGTGCCGGCGTTGATCATGCGGCTCACGCGGTCGAGCTGGTCGCGATCGAGCTGTTCGATGATGTAGCGCGCCACCTGGTCCTGGCAGCTCGAACGCCCGAGGGTGCCGGCCACGGCGCGGGCCTCGGTGTAACCGATGCCCGAACTCTGGATGGTTGCCATGGCCAGACCGGTCAGGCCGACAAGCATGAAGACGGCGATGATCAGTGCAATGCCGCGTTCGGCCGGCGATTGCTTGCGATGTAGTTTTTCTCGAATCACGTTTCTGCTCCTCGCCTGACTCAGCTTCCCGAAATGACGATCGGGTTGGCGTCCTTGGGCCGATACGGGGTATCGACGTTGCGGAAGGACATGAAGACCCGCGTAATGCGCGCCAGTTTGGGATGGGCCGGATCCTCCACGCTGGAGTAATCGGTCCGGTTGGCCAGCGGCTCGTAGGGCGTGCGCAGGACGCCGTCCACATACTTGCCGGCGCGAATCGACATGCGCACGCCGGTCAGGTTCGCCAGGCGCGGCACGCGCATCGCCGGATCCCAGTATCCCTGGTAACCGACGGCGCCATCGGCCACGAGCGGGTCGTGCACGCCCTGGTTGAGCTGCGGGTCAGTGGTTGCCAGGCCGATGCCCGGGCCGTTTCGGCTGAAGAAGTATTCGATCTGCATGTCCTCAACGCCATCGACCAGAACGATCGCATGGTCGCCGAGCGAGCCGGACTTGGGCGCCTGGGTGTAGGGAATCATCGCCAGCGCGGGCTCGGTCCCCAGCGGGTTGGCCGGGTGTCCGGGCGGCGCGATGAAGAAGGTGCGCATCTGGATGAGCATCGCCGTGTAGCAGGCCGAGTAGGGATCGCTCTGGCTCTGGCGCGGCGCGCAGCCAAGCAGGGTGCCACCGCCGGCCGTAATGCGGTCGAGGTAGTGCTGGTTCTTGGTCGCGTCAGCGAGTCCATCGCGCATGTTCAGGATTTCGGTGCCGCCGTTGATATCGGCAATGGTCTGGAACCAGCGGTTGAGCGGGTTCTCGGGCTCTTCGACGTAATTCACATTGGCGAGGAAACCCGCCCCCGGGGTCACCACGGGCTCGACGCCGGTCACCCGAACCACGCGGTACTGGGCGCGCTGGCCGCTCTGGCCCGAGACGCCCAGTGCCGCCGATCCGGCGCCGGCCGCCGTCTTGATCAGCAGCATGCTGTTGACCCAGGTCTGATCCTGGGGATTGTCGTATCCGAAATGCCCCGGCGAGAACGGACTCGGCTTGGCCGGGTTGAAGTAACCGGTGAAGAATGGATAGGGGTTGGGGTTCGTGTTGGGGTTCGTGCTGACCGACGCATCCTGGGTGTCGTCGCGAAGCTGGAAATCCAGCTGGATCAGCCCGCCCAGGTCATCGGATTCAACGCGGGCCACGCGGCCCTGCACGCCGTAGACCACTGTGATCTCATCGGGCCCGTCCGGGCCGCCATCGGAAGTCACCAACGGGAGCGGGCCGCTCTGACCGTAAATGGAGTCGTCGGAAATCTTGATCGGGATGATCGCATAGCCCGGCGAGCTGTGCGGAGGCTGCGGCGTAAAGAGCTGCCCGGCACCGGTCTGCTTGAGTTCGCCGCCCATGAAATCAAGCGCAATGCGCGAGGTCTGCTGCAGGTCGGCAATGAATTCCTGGTTGTGGAACGGGCCGTTGATCATCGTGCCCCAGAAACCCGAAGAGGCATAAAGGAAGATCGAGAACACCCCGAGGGCAACCATGAGTTCGATCATGGTGAAACCCGAACGCCGGCGGCGCGAGATCAGCTCTGTCTTCTTTTTCTCAAAAATGCTCATCGACGAAAAACCTTCCTATTGCAGCGGCCGGTCGGAGAAAATCAGGCTCAGGTCCTGGGAGGAAATGATGCTGTAGGGATTGCCGCCCGGGTCGACGTCCTCGACCAGAAACGCGCGTCCCACCAGGCGATAGGTGTTCGAGATCTCGGGGGATGCCGCCTTCCCGCGACGGGCGGGCGGGCAATAGGCGTCCAGGTCGTAGGCAACGACCACGCCCGTGCCATCGAGCACGCCGCCACCGGCAAAATCACTCACCAGTGTCGTGTAGCCCGTGCCCGTGTTGGGTGTATCCAGCGGCGTGCCGTTGATGATCGAGACATAGTCGGAGCCGCCCGCCGCAATGCAGCCGGGCCAGGCCGGGAAAACAATCCCTGCCTCGGTGCGCGGAATGCCCTGCAGGCGCTCGGTCCAGTCATTGATCAGTGCAACCATGATCGAATACGCGTTGGCCACCCGGTTGGATTTGATCGACTGCACCAGCGCCAGGGACACGGTCAGGGTGCCGATGGCGATGACGGCCATGGCGACCATCACCTCCATCAGGGTGAAGCCCGCCCGCGCATGCGTGCCGCGCTGCTTGAGCGAGTTGCGAATCCGATTGTTCGTGCCCTGTCGCATGAGCGTCTCCAGATGGCTGTGACCGGCGTCTCTAGCGCCGGTCGATTCGGTCCCATTCGTTGCCGTCAATGTCCCACTTGTAGAGCGAAGGCCGGCCAAGCAGGCTGACGGTAATGGCCCGCGCAAAACGCGGGTCGCCGCCCGTGCCTTCCTCGCGGAAATACACGTAGATGGCATCCTGATCGGTCGAAAGCGGAACGGTAACAAAACCCTGCGCGTTGAAGGTCACGCTATTGCCGGGTAATGCGATTCCGTCGCCATCGCCCTGCCCGTGTTCACCGGCGGCGGAAATCGGACCGGATCCAATGCCCGTGGAATTGCCGAAGTAGATGTTCTTGGGCAACTCGACGCTGGTGCAGACACTTCCGTGTTCGTAGGAATAGTATTTTTCTGAAATACCGCCGGCGGTGCAGTCGCTCGAGCCCAGGTAGACGCTCACCAGCGTCCCGTGGGAACGTGCCTCCGCCGCCGCCAGCACCAGGGTGTTGCGAATGCCGCGGGCGCCGTCACGGACCGCCCACTCCCGGCGCACAAGCAGCCCGAAGCGCGAGGCCGCCACGGTGCTCATCACACCGATCAGGGCCACCACCACCATCACTTCGATCATGGTGAATCCGCCCCTGGCGCGCCGCCTGTGGCTGCGAGAGTCTATTTTCGCCTGAATCTGCATACGCCTACCCTTTTGTTGCCCCAGTTCTTACGCAAGGATCATTCCGTCAGCCCCACAAATTACAACTAACTGATATTACAGGGTTTTCTTAAAAACCCGCCCCTAAACGCGTCGCGTCAATGAACAAATCTACACATTTCAGGTTGCCGCTACACGTCCGGGATACGCAAACTTTTCGCACATCAGCTCAAACCATACTCTTTGATCTTGTAAAGCAAGGCCCTGTGGGAGATTTCGAGCAGTTTTGCGGCCCTTGTGCGGTTGCCACCGGTCTGCTCCAGCGCCCGGGCGATGAGTTCGCGCTCGATCCGGGCCGTCCACTTCTTGATCGAGAGCCCCTCGCGCTCGCTGTTCGGGAAATCACCAGCAATTCCAGTGCCTTGTGTCGGCGAGAACGGCAGATCCGAAACGCCGATGCTCTCGGAGTCGTTGAGCACGATGGCGCGCTCGATCACGTTCTCCAGCTCGCGCACATTGCCGGGCCACTCGTAGTGGCGAAGGGCGTTGCGGGCCTCGCTGGTCAGGGTCATGGCCTCCCGCCCCAGGCGCTCGGCGAAGCGGCCCACAAAGAAGTCGGCCAGCATCAGGATGTCTTCGGGGCGCTCGCGAAGCGGCGGGATCTTCAACGGCAGGACGTTGAGCCGGTAGAACAGGTCGCGGCGGAAACGTCCGTCCTCGACGTCCTTTTCCAGGTCCCGCAGCGTCGCCGCCACGATGCGCACGTCCACCTTGCGCGGGCGATTCTCGCCGACGCGCCGGATCTCTTCTTCCTGCAGGACGCGCAGCAGCTTGACCTGCAACGCCAGCGGCAGCTCGCCGATTTCGTCCAGGAAGAGCGTGCCGCCCTGGGCTTCCTCGAACAGGCCGGCCTTGTCGTGGGAGGCATCGGTGAAGGCGCCCTTGGCGTAGCCGAAGAGCTCGCTCTCAAGCAGGTTCTCGGGAATGGCGCCGCAATTGACGGCGACGAAGGGCTTGCCCGCGCGCTCGCCGCTCGTGTGAATCGCCTTGGCAATGAGTTCCTTGCCCGTACCGCTCTCACCGGAGATCAGGACGGTCGTCTTGTAGTTGGCGATCTTGCGAACGGTATCGAGTATCGCGCACATCGGCGCGCTCTCGGCCAGCACGTCGTCGATGCTGAAGTCATTGCCCTCGCGGTTGGAGGGCGACTCCACGCGGGTGGCCGCGCCCTTCTTCCGGCGCTCGCGCAGTTTCTCCAAAACCAGAAGGATTTCACTGCTTTTGAAGGGTTTGGAGATGTAGTCGTCGGCCCCAAGGCGCAGCGCCTCGACCGCTTGATCGTAAGTGCCGTAGGCGCTCATCATCACCACGCCGGGCTTCAAGCCGCGGGCGCGAAATTCCTTGAGAAAGCTCAGCCCGTCCATGCGGGGCATCCGGATGTCGCAGAGGATGATGTCGAGCGGCGTGGTCTCGAGCGTGTCGAGCGCGCTCTTGCCGTCGGGGACCGTGACAACTTCGTAGCCCTCGCGATGCAGCATCACCGAGAGCATGTGGCGCATGTTCTCCTCGTCGTCGACGACAAGGATCCGCTCATTGTTGCGGTCGGTCTCTGTGTGTTGCGCCCTGGCCATTACGTGCTGCTTTCGGCTCCCTCGTTGGCGGGTAGCCAGATTTCAAAAGTTGCCCCGCCCGCTCCGGGTCCGCCGGCGCTTGCCAGCCGAAGGATTCCGCCGTGGCGGATGAGCATCTGCGAGCTGACCGAGAGCCCCAGGCCGGTGCCGCGTCCGGGTTCCTTGGTCGTAAAGAACGGCTCGAACAGATGCGCGGCCGCCTCGGCCGCGATGCCCGGGCCGCTGTCGCTCACGGCGATCCGCACCGCCTCTTCACCCCGCCGGAGGGAGCTTCCCTCGCCGGGGATCAGCAGGACTTCCTCGGGCACGCGCTCGCGCGCGACCTCGACGCGAATCTGCCCCTCGCCGCCCATGGCATCGGCGGCGTTGAGGAAGAGATTGACCAGTACCTGCTCAATCAACCCCGGGTCGGCCAGCACCCGCACGGGCCGGGAAGAGTCGTGCTCAATGGAAATATTATGAAAGATTTTCCTACCCTTGACCAGCGAGACAATTCCTTCAATCAGCGCCTGAAGTTCGAGGTCTACCGGCTTGAAATCACGGGGTTTTGAAAGATCGAGAAGCCCCCGCACAATGTCCCCGGCGCGCTCAATTTCCCGGGCTGCGCGGGCCGCAAGATCCTTGCGGGTCTCGGGGTCGAGCGTGGGATCTTCAAGCAGTTCCAGGTAACCCGAAACAGCGCTCAGGGGGTTGCCGACCTCGTGGGCGACGCCCGAGGCAAGCTTGCCTACGGTGGCCAGTTTCTCCGACTGGATCAGCTCATTTTGAGCCAGTTCCAGTTGGGCCAGCCGGGCCTCCAATTGCTGCTCTCGCTCGAAGAGCTGGGTGGTCATCTCCTCAAAATGCCCTTCGAGTTCGAGCATCTCGCTGGTCTTCGGCTCGGTCAGCTCGTAGTGGCGCTCGCCCTCGGTCACGCTGCGCGAGGCGGCGACCAGTTCCTTAAGTGGTTCAATAACAAGCTTGCGAACTCGGTCGGCGCCCAGCCACAGCAGGGTCACCAGCAGGATCGCCACGTAGGCGGCCAGCAGCCACTGCCCGGCGATGGAATCCCAGAGCGGGGTGGTCGGCACGCCGACCAGCACCGCCCCCTGCGGCGGGGTGTTGGGATTAAGCCCCATCGGCACGGCCGCCCAGACCCAGGGAGGCTCGTCGAAGCCAAAGACCGGCCGGGGCTCCAGGCTGCCCGGGCGCAGGGTCTGACGCGCCAGGTGGGCTTCCTTGAGAAGCTGGCGCATCCGATCGTTCACTTCTTCTTCGCTCTTGAAACCCGCCAGAAGCTGCAGGCCGCGACCCGGGTGGTAGACCACCACCCGCAGGCCCTTGCCCCCGTAGCCGGGCGTCTGGGTGGTGAGCCCGGCGGCAAGGCGCGCGTATTCGCGCTCGGTCTTGCCACCGCTGGCAACGGCGGCGCCCACGGCGTGAGCCACCTGCTCGGCGCGAAGCTGGTGTTCACCAAAGCGCTGGCGACCGATCAGGAAGCTGAGCACCAGGGTGATGAGCACGAACTCGATCGCACCCAGCACGGCCATCTCCAGAAAGATCTCCAGCAGCAGCGGCCGGGTCTTTTGGGAGTTCTCCTGGGGATTCTCGCTCACAGCAGGCTCCCCACCAGGCGCAGGTAGACCTGCACGATTTCATCGGGAAAAAGCAGGGCCAGAAAGCCGCCGAGCGCCAGAAACGGCCCGAAGGGAATGGGCGTGCGAGAGCCCGAACGGCTGAGCAGCAGGTAACCGCCGCCGAGCACGCTGCCCACCACCGAGGCCACCATCACCGCCAGCAGCGTGCCCTTGAGCCCCACGAAGGCGCCGATCATGGCCAGCAGCTTGAAGTCGCCGGTGCCCATGCCTTCATGGCCGCGCAGTTTCAAATAGGCCGCGGCGACGGCCCACAGGGTTCCGCCGCCGGCCACTGCGGCGAGCGCCGCCTCCTGGGGGGAGAGCCCGCCGGGCAGGAAGGAGATTCCCAGGGCAATGACGAGTCCGCCGATGGAGAGTTCATCGGGAATAATCTGCTCGCGCGCGTCGATCACGGAAATAGGGATGAGCACCCAGGTGAGCAACCAGGCCGGAAAAAGCTCCCAGGTGGGGCCCAGATAGCGCCAGAGCAACCAGGTGAGCGCCGCCACGTAGAGCTCGATGAAGAAGTGGCCGGGCGAGAAATGCCCGCCGCAACGGCGGCACTTGCCGCCGGCGATCCAGTAACTAAGTAAGGGCAGGTTGTCGTACCAGGCAATGGGATGACCGCAACGAAAACAGTATGATGGCGGCTGGACGACCGAGAGGTCCTCGGGCAGGCGCGCAATGAGCACGCCGATGAAGCTTCCGATGGAAGCACCGAGCAGAACGACAAGGATGTCCCAGAACAGGGGTGCGCTTTGGAGCGTCAGTTCCATTGGGGTGCCAGGGGTTGAAGACCTCGGCAGCAATCTACCCCGCGGGTGCTGATCGCACAAGCCGCGAGCGCTCACCTGGAGAGATTGTAACCAAGAGCAAGAGAT
Source organism: Chrysiogenia bacterium (assembly GCA_020434085.1). Classification (NCBI taxonomy): domain Bacteria; kingdom Pseudomonadati; phylum Chrysiogenota; class Chrysiogenia; species Chrysiogenia bacterium. Next base: position 30,302 of record JAGRBM010000343.1, read on the forward strand.
GAGCGAGCGGTACCAGCAACTTCGAAGAGAGCGGGAGCGACGCAGGCCGCGCTGGCCCTTTGTGGTCTCGGCGCTGCTCAACCTGCTGCTCATCGCCCTGTTCGCGCGCTACGCGGCGCCCTGGCTGGCCTCGCTCCGCGAGCCCACCCCGCGCCCCGATGACCTCCAGTGGGTGGACCTCGCCCCCCTGCCCCCGCAGAGCGAAGCGTTTCAGCAGCAGTCGCCCGCGCGCGGGCAGATCATCGAGAATTCCCGGGCCAACGACATCGAGCCCGACGAGTCGCGCTACGTGGCCGACCGGGCCGCCAGTTATGACAAGCAGATGGTCGGCCCGCGCGGCGCGCCGCTTCCCGGTGAGAAGGCCCGGCAGCAGAGCGCCGAGCCCGGCAGTGATTCAGAAGACGCGCCGGGCACCCACTCGCCCGAACCCGGCAGCGAAGAAGAAGCCTCTGAGGGACAGATCGCCGATGTGCGCGCACTCTTTCCCACCGGGGAGCAAATCGCGAAGGTCCTGGCCGAGCAGCGGCGCAAGGCGGCCGAGGCGGCCGCCAATGGCGGCGGCGGGGGCGAAAACGCCCTGCCCCTTCCGGTGGGCGAGAGTCTCGACGCCCTCGACCCGAACCTGCCCCAGGGCCAGTTCACCCTGCTCAATGCCAAGAGCTTCAAATACGCGGGCTTCATCCGCCGCGTGGGGCAGCGGGTCTTCGACCAGATGCTCGGCCAGCTCTACTCGCGCGGGTTTGCCGCCTCTATCCCGGTGGGGGCGCAGGGCTATGCCATCGTAGAGACCACCATGAACCTGCAGGGCGAGCAGCTCTCGACGCGCATCTACCGCCTGGAGGGAGAGCCCGCCTACGCCGAGGCCGCGCGCGCGGCCATGGTGCGCGGCGCCTGGGATCTCAACCCGCCCAGCGGCGTCGAAGCCGACGACGGGCTGATCCACTGGGTGCTGATTACGCGGCTGCACCTGGTGCAGAACGACCGCTACTACGGCCCGCAGTACCGCGGCAACGCGCAGTTCGGAATTCTGTAGGATCCCCGCACCACCATCTCCCGTCATCCCGAGCGAAGCCGAGGGATCTCACAGTCGCGAATAGCGATGTTCCTGCTCAAGAGTCAGCGCTGGTTTGAAATTGCGAGATCCCTCCGCTGCGCTTCGCTACGGTCGGGATGACGGGTGCGAGTGTACGAGATAAGTGTAGGGATGCGGCACGCCTCGCCCTTCTTGCATCACCAGACGGCCAGGTGGTCCTCGACCACGCCGAAGACGTTGCCGAGTTCGATGGGGGCTTCGCCCGGCACTTTGATGGTTCCGGCGAAGGTCCCGTAGGGCTGGATGAAATCGCTGCGAATCACCCCGAGGTTCAGGCGCTGCTTGCGCGCGCCCAGCGGCGTGAAGTCGAGGCTCAGCCAGTCGCCGCCCACCGAGCGCAGGCGCCAGGGCTCGCGCGAGGGATTCTTCGGCATTTCAAAGCGCACGCCTTCAAGCGCATAGAGCTTCCCGTCGACAAAGAGCACGTTTTCCTGGGAGACGCCCGCGGCGTTGTCGTAGACATCGGCCGAGAGGTTGAGCCCGACGCGCCGGCCATCGACCGCATGGCCGGAAAAGGCCGCCCAGTTCCACTTGGTCGTGCGGCGCGCGGCCGAGCGGGTCCAGTCGCTGGCGCCAAGTGCGTTGCCGAGATCCACGTCGCGCCCGCCGAGCCGGAGCGCGCCGCCCGCGGGGAGGCCCGCGGCCTTGTGCGTGTAGGCGGCGCGGTCCTTTTCAAGCTCAAAGAGCAGGCCCAGGCTCTCGCCCTCGGGCTTTACGAAAAACTCGCCTTCGAGCCGCTCATCGCCCAGCGGCAGGTCGAGCTCGGCGCGCCACTGCCCGGGCTCCGAAGAGACACGCACCCGCGCCCCCTTGGCATCCCAGAGGGTGACGCCCTCGGTGGAACTCTTTGCAAAGCTCAAACCCCTGCCCCCCGGAGAGAGGGCCTCGAACTCGCGCTTGTTTGCCGGATCTTCTCGATCGATCACGTAGGCAAAGATATTGGCGACGTAGCCGAGTTGCACGAGGGCAAAGGCGACGAACCAGCGGTCGGTCGTCGCCGAGAGGTAGTGCCATTCCTTGAGCCGCATGCGGCCCATGACGCCGGGGACGCTGACATTGGGATCGGCAATGGGGCCCGGGTAGCGGCCGTACTGGTAGGCCCCGGCCTGCCGCGCAGCAGGCGGGGCGCTGACTTCAATCTTCACTGCCTAGTTTCCGCCCGCGGGCGCCTTGCTCGTCTTCTTGTGCGATCCCCACTTGCGAAGCGATTCGTCGAGCACGTCGGCGAAGGCTTCGAGCAGGTCGGGCTCACGCGCGGGATTGTAGTAACCTAGCTCGTAGGCCTTCTCGTGCGAGTTGGCGAGCGCGCGGGTCACGTGCTCGCGCAGCAGCACGTGGAAGCCGCGCATGACATCGTTCATGTAGAGTTCGCGCGCGCCTTTGTCCTTGGACTCCATAAAGATGCGCGCGGCCGGCACCATGCGTTCCATGTAGCTGTTCTTGCCATCGAGCTCCATGGCCTTGAAGGGATAGCCCATCAGCTTTCTGAGCACCGGACGGTTCTTGTCCGAGAGCACTTCCTTGAACTGGGTGCGCCGCTCGATGATGACCGGCGCCGAGGTTTTCAGAATTCCATAGAGCAGCGGATCGAGCGCAGCCCAGTCATTCCGGTTGGGACGAAGCACATTGGCGAGCGATTCCTCGAGTACGAAGTCGTAGCGCTGGTCGAGCTTGGCCCACTGCTGAAGCGTAAAGAGAAGCTCGGTGGCCAGACCCTTGTCGAGCACGTCGGCAATCATGGCATTGAAGGCGACCGCCAGTTCCGGCGGAGCATCCAGATACGTGCGCGCGTGCTTGAGCAGGTAGCGGAAGTCGCCGTTCTTGGGATTGTCGTCGAGCATCTTGGCAAAGGCCCGCGTGGCCTTCGCGTTCTTGTCACAGCCGTACATTTCGCCGGCCAGGTTGTCGAGTTCATGCAGGTCGAGTCCCGGCGGCGGGTTGTTGAGCACGTCGGCAACGAAGTTGAGCTGGGTCTGGATGAGCTGGCGCATTTCGTCCTGCGAGATGATGCGGTCGAGCAGCAGGAGGAACGGACGCACCAGCCGGTGGCGGCGGTTGGGCGGCTCGCGCAGGGTGAACGCGACGAAGTCCAGGAACACGCTGAGCGCCTTGCGCTTGGGATTGGAACTCAGCCGCGCGTCGCGCACGGCGCGGAGCACGGCGATGGAGTTCTCAATCACACCCTGCTCGAACACGGCGTTCATGGTCGGGTCAAAGAGGCCCGAAGCGCCCGAGAGATAGAGCGAGTGGATCATCTCGACGAGGTAGGGCGCGTCGCCGCGCTTGGCCAGCGCCTGAATCATGGTGAACGCTTCTTCGAGGGGCGTTTCCTTGAGCAGCGCGCGGATCGGCGCGGGATCGGCCACGAGTTCCGAGAGAATATCGGGCTCGCAGAAGAGGTCGCCGATGGCCGCAGTTTTCGCCAGGAAGTCGAACAGGCCCGCCATCTTGGCAGCGGTGCTGGCCTCCAACTCGGCCGAGGCTTCGAAGGCATCGATGGCGATGTTCTTCGAGGGGAACTTGATGGGCATGCCCGGCATGTTGATGGGCACGACGATGTCGGTGAATGCAATGGGCATACCGCACGAGAGCGGCGAGTAGGCGATGTCCATCAGCTTGAGCAGGCGCTGATTGTCCGAGGGGAACTTGCGGCCGCGGGCGAGCACCTTCGTGCCGTCGGCCAGGGTATGGTACTTGAACACTTCACCAAAGCGCAGGCGCTGTTCCTGGGTGAGCTTGTCCAGGAAGATGTCGAGGACGATTTCGAGGGAGTTCTCCCCGTTCTTGTCACGCTGGAGAAGACGCTCCACCCCGTCGAGCATGGTCTCGGCATAGTTCTGCTGGGGATGGATCTCGTCCTTTTCAAAGAACCCGTCGAGGGCGATGAGCAGGCTGTAGGTCACCGGCCTGCCCTCGTTGTCCTTGGCAGCGAGCACCTTCCCAAGGTCGGTCATCGCCTTGTCGAAGACTTCCTTTTCCGAGAGCACCTGGAAGGCCTCGTGCATCTGGGGAATCTCTTCGTAGTTCATCAGGATCGAGGCCGAGTCGAGCACGTCGTTCTCAAGGGCGCTCTTGGCAATCTTCAGAATTCCCTGGGTGATCTTGAAGCGGCGATCGTCCTTGAGATACTCGTGAATGAAGACGGCCCAGCTCTTGAGCAGGCGGTCATAGGGGCGGTCCTTTTGTTCATCGAGGATGCAGGTGAGCGGCTCATAGGCCGTCTGCACCAGGTTGGATCCGCCGCGGAACTCGATGGCTTCATAGAAACCGCGCGGCCCCAGTTTGTGGGCGCCGGTGCCCACGATCTTTGCCTGGTAGTTGATGAGTCCCTCGAAATCCTTTTTGGGCTGGTCGAAGAAGGTTTCGAGCAGTTCGAGCGGGATGTCGAAAAAATCTTCCTTGGTCTTGGGATCGAGATCGAGCTCGAGTTTGGGCAGGTTCACCAGCGCGGCGAACATCTGACGCTGCTTGGGATAGCGCGCGAACACGTCGAGGATCCAGACGATGTCGGTGAGCAGGGAGTGCCCGTTCTTGTCGGGCTCGGAAATCACCTCGGCCATGGCGTCGGTCATCTGCCAGGCGCCCAGGCGATTGGCCTCTGAAATCACTTCGGCGAAGTCGCGGAACACGCCCTGCCGGGCCAGGTCGCGCGAAGCCTCGTAGAAGGTGCGCAGCTCGTCCATCTCGTAGGGCTCGGGATAGATCGACTCGAACGCCTTGAACGCGCGCACGATATCGGGATCGGTCGCGCGCGGGGGCTTGGCGCTCATGTCTTCTGAAATGGCGTCGTAGGTGGCGGTGAGTTCCTTCCACGCCCCGGCGCGCTTGAGATCCGCGATGAGCGGATCTACCAGGCCGCGGCTTCGCCGGTTGTCGGCGCGCCACTGTTTCTCCAGCTCGGCCATGTAGCTCTTGAGGTAGTTGCGCTCGAGGTCGAAGTGGATCTCCTCAACCGCCTTGCGGCCGGCCCGGTCGGCGGCCGCCACGCGTAGGGTCATCTTGCCCGAACCGTGCTTGCGGTAATCCAGGGTTCCCCCGCTCTTGAAACGCTTGCCGTTGATGGTGATCTCCACCGAGTTGCGCACCAGGCTGGGGTCTTCCACGTCCACTTTGATCGTGGTGCGCTCGACGCTGATTCCCTCACTGATGCCCTCGATGCGGATCGTCGGTTCGCGCAGATCGGTGACAACCTTGAGCTTCTGGTCGGCGGTGTTACCGGCATCGTCGTGGATGCGGGCGATAAGCTCATGGGTGCCGTCGGGCACGTCCATGACCTTGACGGGGAACGCAGTCTCACGGGTTGCCAGATCGCCCTTCGCAATGCTCTCACCATCGAGCAGCACCTCGAGTTTCGCGGGCGTCTTGCTCGCCAGCACCTGCAGATTGAGCGGCAGCTCGCTCACAACCACGCCGGACTTGGGCGAGGTCACCGTGATGCCCGGCCTGGTGTTGTCGATCTTCACCACGCGCTGCACGCGCGTTTCGTTGCCGACCTTGTCGACGGCATAGAAATCGAAGCGCCCTTCGAGCCCCTCGATGGGCATGTCCATGGCGAACTTGCCTTCGGCATCGACGGTGACGGGTTTGCCGTTGATCTCGAACTTGGCCGCCGGATCGTCGATGGTTCCCTCCAGCGTGATGAGCGGCTGGTTGGTCACCGTGTCCACAGGCGGATAGGTGATGTCGAGCTTTGGCGCGGTGACGTCGCGAAGCACCGTGGCCGTGGTGCGCCAGATGCGGTCTTCTTCATCGCGGCCGGTGAGTACCAGGATGTTCTCGCCGTCTTTGAGAATCACGCCTTTGGCGGAAAAGCGCGGGCTCTCCTCGCCTTCGCGCACGGCGGCGATGCCGTTGATCTGCAGGTTTTCGATATCGAGCGCCGCTTCGCCCTCGACCGTGGCCCAGCGCTCACGCATATAGTCGCCATCGCTCGGGCTCTTGAGCGTGATCTTGGACGCCTGCTCGGTGCGCGTGATCTCGAAGCGCTCTTCGTTGCTCTTGGTGCCTTCGGTCGCCGTGATGACGATCTCGTTGACGCCCAGTTTGAGCGGCACCTTCTTCATGTAGAAGTTGCCCGAACGCTCTTCGGGTCCCTCGACCTCGAAGATCTCGCCGTTTACGAAGGCGCGCAGCGTCGCATTGCGCGAGCGGATGCGCCCCTGCACTTCCATGCTCTCGTCGGTGGTCAGGATCTCGGGGTCGCTGAATTCCCAGGTGCGGCGCTGCAGGTCGGGCTGAATGAGCTCGATGGCGAGCTCTTTCGAATAGCGAATGTCGCGGATGCCCAGGTAAGCGGGTCCCTTGCGGCTGCCGCCGCAGTTCATCGCGCTGGGAATGAGCACCAGCGCCACCACGGCAATGCGCAACCAACCCCAGACGTATTTGCCAAGGTGTCGTCTCATATTGTTCCTCTGACTCGGCTCGTCTTGCATGCATCGCGGCACGCGCCAGCCCAAGCCCCCACGGCCCGCTGCGCGCGCGTTTCTTCCGCGTCACTGATGAGAGGGACAAACGCCCCCGTATTCAGCTTCTCCGGGGGCAAAGTATGCCGGATTGCGCCATTGCGGGTCAAAGCGACAGCCGGTGTCTGGTGTAACTGCCGCTCACTCCAACCCCCTGAAATTCCGGGGAATTTGCGCCCTGCCCCAATGAAAAAGCCCGCCGGGGTGCGGCGGGCCTCTTCGTAAAGTCAGCGAAATGTTTGTAAATCAGTGGGCGTTCATCCGAGCCAGGGTGATCAGACGCGCGCGGGCGTCTCCGACCTCGCGCAGGGCCTTCTCGTAGGCGTCCTTGTCGGAGCCCGCCTCGGCCAGGCGCGCATTGGCATCGCCAAGGGCTTCCTCGGCCTCGGACTGCGAGAGATCCGAGGCTTTCTCCACGCGGTCGGCCAGCACGACGACCTTGTCGGCGCGTACTTCGCAAAATCCGCCGTAGACCACGTAGTAGTCCTTCGAGGATCCATCGCTGACGATCATCGGACCGGCATCGAGCGAGCTGAGGAAGCTGATGTGACCCGGCAGGATGCCGAACTCACCCAGGGTGCCCGGCGCAATGAGTTCTTCTGCCTGACCGGCGAAGACCTTGCCACCTGGCGTGACGACCTCAAGATTGAACGTGTTGCTCATCTGCGTTCCCTACGCTTCGACCAGGATCAGTTGCCTTCGGCAAGCTGCTTGGCCTTCTCCACTGCTTCTTCAATCGCTCCCACCAGGTAGAAAGCCTGCTCGGGAAGATCGTCGTGCTTGCCCTCGAGGATTTCCTTGAAGGAGCGGATCGTGTCTTCGAGCTTGACGTACTTGCCCTTCATGCCGGTGAACTGCTCGGCCACATGGAAGGGCTGCGAGAGGAAGCGCTGGATCTTGCGGGCGCGGGCCACCGCCATCTTGTCCTCTTCGGAGAGCTCGTCCATGCCGAGAATGGCGATGATGTCCTGCAGATCCTTGTAGCGCTGAAGAACTTCCTGCACGCCGCGGGCGACGTTGTAGTGTTCATCGCC
>JAGRBM010000344.1 GCA_020434085.1 Chrysiogenia bacterium
CATGGCCGGAGATCTGCGCGCAGATGACGAGCGCGCTGCTCAAAGACGAGCCGAACGACGCGCGAAGCCGTTACACCATGCGCGCGCTTGCCAATTGCGTTTTGAGCCTGCTGCGCAGCCCCGACCAGGCCCTGCGCGTGCAGGCGGCCCACACGATTCTGCGCACGCTGCAGGGGAGCATCGCTGCGCTGCCCGAGGACGGTGGCGGCGGGCCCAAGGTCACCATCGGCGGGCCGCTGGCGGGGAGCTGCACCGGCGGAGATGGCGGAGGCGAAGCAACATTCCCTGCTCCCCCTTTGGGGGAGCTGTCGCCCAAGGCGACTGAGGGGGTCGTGCAGACGGCGCGATCCTCTTTGCAGCGCGGCGGCACCGGCACCCCCTCAGCCCGCCGCTACGCGCCAGGCAGCTCCCCCGGCGCGGGGGAGCAGGGAGTGGTGTGCTGCGCGCCTTCGGCGCGACCTCTCCCAAAGGGAGAGGTGAAAGACTCGTCCACGTCCACGACTGACGTCCACGACAAACGAGAAGAACGCGCGGATGCGCCCGTGGACGCGGACGGAAAATGCGCTGGAGTGGGCGCGCCGTCAATGGGGATGGGTAAGAACTTCCCCGCGCGCGATCACGAACCGGATGGCGGGCCCGCTGCGCGGGCCTTATCGGTTGCGCTTGCTCAGGCGGATGGTGAGGAAGTTGATCTTTTCCTGAATGACTTCCTGCCGGGGAAACTCGCCTTCGATGTCGCGGTAGATTTCCAGCGCCCGTTCGGTCTCATCGAGTTCGGAGAGCGCCTGCGCCAGGTCGTAGCGGGCCTCCAGCCAGGCCGCGCGAAAGCCGGGGCGGTCTTTGGTCCAGGCGGCAAGGCTCTCGTAAACGGTCGCCGCCTCGCCGGGGCGCTCGAGCACGAGCAGCATTTCTCCGAGCAGGCTCTTGGCGGCAACGCGCACCTGGTCGGGAAGTTCCTTGATCTCGATGAGCGCCCGCAGCTCGGTCTCGGCCTGTTGGGGATTGCCCAGCCGGGCGTAGCCTTCGGCCTGGTGGAGCATCCACTCGTAGCGCCGCTCGTGTTCGGGGTAGAGGTTGAGAAGGCGCGTGTAGTCGAGCACGGCGCGCTCGGGATGTTTGAGGTGGTCGATCTCGATCTCGGCGGCGCGCTCCAGGCCGATCACCGCGTAGTTGGTTTCGGGAAAGAGTCGCGAGCCCCGCCGGTAGACTTCCACCGCGAAGCCCGGAAGGCGCTGGTGAACATCGATGGTGCGCGCGTATTCGTAGAGCGCCTCGGGGGCCATCTCCCCCTCGGGGTCCATTTCAAAGGCTTTGTAGTAGAGCTCGGCGGCGCGTTCGGCATCGCCCTTTCGAAGCGCGCGGTGGGCCAGATAAAAGGTGAAGTCGATGCGCTGGCCGCTGGTGCAGGCGCCAATGAGCGCGGCGAGCGCAAGCGCTGCCGCGAGGCTCCGGGAACGAAAGCTCACGCCTCGTCCCCCTCGCCTCCTGCATCCTCGTCGCTGCCGGCCTCGCCCGGGTCATCGCCTTCGTCGCCCTCTTCGTCGGCGCCGTCTTCACGGGCGACCTGTGCGACGCCGGTCACCGCTTCATCCGAGCCCACGGTAATCAGGCGCACACCCTGGGTGGCGCGGCCGATTTCGGAAATCTCGTCGACGTCCATGCGGATCATCTTGCCGCCGTCGGTAATGAGCATGAGCTGGTCGCCCTCTGCCACGGGGCGGCAGGCGACGACTTCGCCGGTGCGGTCGGTGACCTTGGCGTTGATGACGCCCTTGCCGCCGCGCGAGATGAGCCGGTATTCCTCGACGGGCGTGCGCTTGCCGTATCCCTTGCCCATGACGGTAAGGAGCGATTCATCGCCCTTGAGCGTTACCAGGTCGACGACTTCGTCGTCCTTGCCCAGGCGAATGCCCCGCACGCCGCGGGCGGTGCGACCCATCGGGCGCAGGTTTTCCTCGTCGAAGCGGCAGGCCATGCCCGCGCGGGTGGCCAGCATGATCTGCATGGATCCGTCGGTGACCCGCACGCCGGCCAGTTCGTCGTCTTCTTCGATATTCAGCGCAATGAGCCCTGAGTTGCGCGGCCTGGAGAACTCCATCATGGAGGTCTTCTTGATGTATCCCTTGCGCGTGGCCATGACGACAAAGCGCCCTTCCTCGAACTCGCGCACGGGGAGGATGCTTTGAACCTTCTCTTCCTTCTTGAGCTGCAGAAGGTTGACGATGGCCTTGCCCTTGGCCGTTCTGCCGGCCGCCGGGATGTTGTAGACCTTGAGCCAGTAGAGCCGGCCCATGTTCGTGAAGATCAGCAGGTAGCTGTGGGTGGAGGCCACGAAGATCTCGGTCACGAAGTCTTCTTCGCGCTTGGCCGTCCCCATCACGCCGCGCCCGCCGCGGCGCTGGGCGCGGTAGGTGGTGGTCGGGCTGCGCTTGATGTAGCCCTGGTGGGAAACGCTCACCACCATGTCTTCTTCGGCAATGAGGTCTTCGGCGTTGATGTCGGCCACGGCGCCGGTGATCTCGGTGCGTCGCTCGTTGCCGTATTTCTCGCTCATCTCGTCGAGGTCGGCCTTGATGATGGCCAGCACCTTCTTCTCGTCGGCGAGGATTTCCTCGAGGCGGGCGATGATGCCCTTGATCTCTTCGAGTTCCTGCAGGATCTTGTCGCGCTCCAGGCCCGTCAGGCGCTGCAGGCGCATCTGGAGGATCTCGGTGGCCTGCAGCTCGGAAAGGCCGAAGTTCTCGATCAGGCCGGCCTTGGCAATCGCCGGGTCCTTCGAGTTGCGAATCAGTTCGATGACCGCGTCGAGATTGTCGAGCGCGATCTTGAAGCCCATCAGGATGTGTTCGCGGGCCTTGGCCTCGCGCAGCTCGAAAGCGGTGCGGCGTGTGATGACCTCACGGCGATGGTCGACGAAGTTGACGAGCATCTCCTTGAGATTGAGCACCACCGGCTGGCCGTGAACCAGCGCCAGCATGATGATGCCAAAACCGGTCTGCAGGGGCGTGTGCTTGTAGAGCTGGTTGAGCACCACGTTGGCAACGGCATCGCGCTTGAGCTCGACCACCACGCGCATGCCCGTGCGATCGGATTCATCGCGCAGGTCGGAGATGCCCTCGATGCGCTTGTCGCGCACAAGCTCGGCGATCTTCTCGATGAGGCGCGTCTTGTTGACCTGGTAGGGAATCTCGGTGATGGCGATGCGCTCGCGATCGTCCTTGCCGTAGGTCTCGATCTCGGCGCGGCCGCGGATCTGCAGGCCGCCGCGCCCGGTCTTGTAGGCGCTGTGGATCCCGTCGCGCCCGGTGATGATGCCGCCGGTGGGCAGGTCCGGGCCCGGCACGAACTTCATGAGCTGCTCGACCGTGGCGGTCGGGTTGTCGATCAGATACTTGCAGGCGTCGGAGACCTCGCGCAGGTTGTGCGGCGGAATGTTGGTCGCCATGCCCACGGCAATGCCGCCCGAGCCGTTGATCAGCAGGTTGGGAACACGCGAGGGAAGCACCACGGGCTCGGCAGTCGATCCATCGAAGTTCTCGGAGAAGTCGATGGTCTCCTTGTCGATGTCGGCCATGAGCTCTTCGGCCAGCGCGGTGAGCCGGCACTCGGTGTAGCGGTAGGCCGCCGGCGGGTCGCCGTCGACGGAGCCGAAGTTGCCCTGCCCGTCGATGAGCGGGTAGCGCAGGTTCCAGTGCTGGGCCATGCGCACCAGGGCGTCATAGACGGCGCTGTCACCGTGGGGGTGGTATTTCTTGAGCACTTCGCCGACCACGCCGGCGCACTTGGAATACTTGGTGTTGGAGCGAAGCCCCTCGCGGAGCATGGCGTAGAGGATGCGGCGGTGAACGGGCTTCAACCCATCACGCACGTCGGGCAGCGCACGTCCCACGATCACGCTCATGGCGTAACTCATATAGGACTGGCGCATCTCGTCTTCGATGCTGATGTGGAGGGGCGGCTGCCCGGGACCTTGTTCTGCCATGAAAGAGCGCTCTCGCTAGCGAAATCGGCGGTTTTGGAGCCGCAGGGCCCGGAAAAACGGGGTGCGACCGACCCCTGCCCTCAACCCCGGGATCTGCCGATTGCGTCCTTTGCTATACCCCGCCCCACCCGGCCGGTCAACGGACCCGGGCGGCGGTTGCGACCCCCGTAAATCACGATAATTGTTGACATTTTTTCCGTGGATTGTTACGTACTCGACATTGATCGCGATTTCGACCGGACGAGTCGGACTTCAGGCCCGCGGCGCTGGCACGCCCAAGGACTCAACCCCGATGTGGTCGCCATTTGGTCTCTCCGAATGCGCGCCCCGCCGTTCCGGCCAACATGAGTTTGGATACGACACGATGATGCAGTCTTCACGCAGGTGCGCCCCGCTCAAGGGGATGATTTGGATCACACTTTGCCTCGTGCTGAGTCTCGGCGCGGTGATGCTCGTTCCCCAAAGCGCGAGCGCGCAGGGCAACTTCACCATTGTCCACACGCCCCTCGACTACACCGAACGCGGACAGCCCCTCGTCATCCAGGCCACCATCCAGCCCAAGTCCGAACTTCGTTACGCAACCGTCTACTACCGACGTCCGGGCAACGCTTCGTATGCCAGCGCCTTTATGAAAGAAGGCAGCGGCAGCAGCTTCCAGGTGGAGATCCCCGGGAACCAGGTCACCGGGTTCGGCCTTGAATACTACATCTCCATTCGCGACAAGACCGACGCCGAAAAGCTGCTCTATGCGACGCCGACCGAACCGGTCTACGTCTCGACCAAGAACATCGCCGTCCTGTTCACCCGCCGCGACGGGCCCAACTACAACGAAGTGCTCGACGGCATCAAGTCGACCATCAAGGGCCGCATCACCGAGTACTACATGGAGGGTGATCGCAACCAGGGCGAAGCCATCCTCAACCAGGCCATCAAGGGCACGCAGAAGTCCGACCTCATCATCGCCATCGGCAAGTTGGCGGCCGAGCTGTGCAAGGACGAGGTCGACGACATCCCGGTCGTCTTCACCATGGTCTCGAACCCCTTCAAGCTCGGGCTCAACAACAAGAAGAACATGACCGGCGTCTCCGTGGGCGTTCCGGTCAAGACGCAGATGCAGACCTTCAAGAGCGTGGTGCCCAACATCCGCCGTGTCGGCGTGATCTACGATCCCAGCAACACCGGCGACATGATTGCCGAGGCGAGCATCACCGCGCCCTTCCAGCTTGTGACCGCCAAGGTCGACAGTTCCACCGAGATCGAGCGCGCGCTGCGCGCCTTCTCCGAGGGCATCGACGCCTACTGGCTGCTTCCCGACAGCACGGTGGCCTCGCACCTTGGCGCCGACGTGATCCTCAAATACACGATCGAGAACAAGATCCCGCTGTTCGTGCCGCTCACCGTGTTCGTGAAGTCCGGCGCGCTCGTATCGCTCACTCCCGACTTCGTCGCCGTGGGCAAGCAGACCTCGGCCATGGCCAACGAGATCATGCGCGGCAAGAGCGCCAGCTTCCTGAGCGTGCGCCCCCCCGAGAAGTTCAAGGTGACGCTCAACTCCAAAACCGCCAAGCAGATCGGCGTGGACCAGACCGTCGCCCTCCAGCTCTTCCGCTTCGCCGCGGAAAAGGGCTACCAGATCGAAACGGTGAACTGAACCTTCAACCGAAACCAGAAAGAAAGGGCCCGCATCTGCGGGCCCTTTTTCGTTTACATCGCGCGTGAGACCAAAGCAGTGGCCGGCATTTGCGAGATCCCTCACATCGGTTCGGGATGACATACCGCCTGCACGGTTAGATAAGGAGGCGATGCAACAAACCCTGTCATTCCGAGCGCAGCGAGGAATCTCGCAGGCTCGAACTGACGATGACTATGCGAAAAGGCTTGGAGAAAGGCGCGCGAAGCGCTCCCTCACTGCGGAATCTTGAAGTCCTCATCGACCCCGCTGTAGTAGCTGAGTTTCTCGCGGGCTTCGGGGTTGCCGAGGATCTTGTAGCCCGCCATGCGAACCGCGTTCTTGAGCGCCGATACCGTCGTGTCCACGTCGTCGTAGCGGACGCGGGCGTTCTTGCCTTCCAGGCTGACCTCCACCTCTTTGACGCCCGGGACCTCTTCGAGAGCCTTGGTCACACTGCCCACGCAGTGCATGCAGGTCATGCCGTCAATGCCGATCACGACTTCATTGAGCTGTTTCTCGCCCATGGTTTTCTCCTTGTCTTGCGCCGTCGCGGCGCGCGTGCCCTGCGCGCGGAAGCGCTGCAGGCGCAGCGAGTTGGTAACCACGCACACCGAGCTTGCCGCCATCGCGGCAGCGGCGAACTGCGGGCGCAGCATTCCGAAGGCCGCCAGCGGGATCGCCGCCGTGTTGTAGAAGAGCGCCCAGAAAAGATTCTGCTTGATGATCCGCAAGGTCTTTCGTGACAGGCGAATGGCGCGCGCCACGCGGCCCAGATCGCCGCCCACGAGCGTCATGTCGGCGCTCTGCAGGGCGATGTCGGTGCCGCCGCCCACGGCAAAGCCCACGTTGGCCGAGGCCAGTGCCGGCGCGTCGTTGATGCCGTCGCCCACCATGCCCACGTGGGCGCCCTCTCCCCGCAGGCTCGCAATCAGATCGGCCTTGCCCTGGGGTGAGAGCCCGGCATGAACTTCTTCAATGCCAAGCTGGTTGGCGATGTAGGAGGCCACCTGCTGGGTGTCGCCGCTCGCCATGGCAAGGCGCACGTTCAGCTCGCCCAGATCGGCAAGTGCCTCGCGCACCTGGGCGCGCACCGTGTCCTCGAGATAGAAGATCCCCGCACGCTTGCCATCGACCACCACATAGGCGCGCGAGGCCACCGGGTGGGAGGTAGGAGCCTGCATCAGGCGCGAGAGGTCGACGCCCTTGCTCTTGATGAACTCGAAAGTGCCCACGTGAACTTCGCGGCCGTCCACCTTTCCGCTGATGCCTGCGCCAGGGAGAACCTGCACGTCACTGGCCTGAAGCTCCGGTGCGCCCTGCTCTCTGGCATAGCCCACGATGGCGCGGCCCATGGGATGCTCGCTGGCGGCTTCCACCGCGGCGGCCAGCGACATGGCTTCTTTTTCCTTGCCGCTGCCCCAGTTGTTCAAGAACTCGACCACCTTCGGGCGCCCCTCGGTGAGCGTGCCGGTCTTGTCGGCAACCAAAACGGAGAGATGCGCCGCCGCTTCGAGCGCGGCGCCGTTGCGCACGAGGATTCCCTCCTGCGCGGCGCGCCCCGACGCGGCCAGCACGGCGGTGGGCGTTGCAAGCCCCAGCGCGCACGGGCAGGCAATGAGCAGCACCGACACCGCCGGCAGAATCGCACCCGCAAGGTCCGCGCCGGAAATCCACCAACCAACCGCGGTGCCCAGCGCAATGAGCAGTACGATGGGGACGAAGACGCCGGCAATCTTGTCGGCCAGGCGCTGCACCGGGGGCTTGGAGCCCTGGGCTTCTTCGACAAGGCGCACCATTTGGGCGAGGAAGGATTCGCTGCCAAGAGACTTGGCCGCGATCTCCAGCACGCCCGCGCCGTTGACCGTGCCGCCGAGCACGGCATCGCCCGCCTTCTTGAGAACCGGGACGGACTCGCCGGTCGCAATGGACTCGTCGATTTCGCTCGTGCCGCTCAGCACCTCACCGTCGACGGGCACGCGCTCGCCGGGGCGCACGCGGATGCGGTCGCCGACCTGCAGGCTCTCGACTGGGACTTCTTCGACGCCGCTCTCCGCGATGCGGTGGGCGGTCTTGGGAGAGAGATCCAGCAGCGCGCGCAGCGCCGCGCCCGCGCGCGTGGTTGCGCGGGCCTCCAGCAATTTTCCAAGCAGGATGAAGCAGACGATCATCCCGGCCGCATCCAGGTAATAGGGTCCCGGCTTTCCCGTCACCAGCAACGAGCCGCCGTAGGCAAAGGACGCCCCCGCCCCCAGCGCGACCAGCGTATCCATGTTGGCCTGGGCGTAGCGGGCAAGCTTGAACGCGCGGATGAAGAAACCGCGACCGGGACCGAAGACCACCGCGCCGCTGAGTGCAAGCTGAATCCAGGCCGACCCGGGAACCGCGTGTCCAAACCAGTGGAGCGCGACAAGTGGCAGTGAGAGAACAACGGCCAGATGCAGGTTGCGCTCGGCCTGCAGCAGTTCTTCGGAATGGTCTTCTTCTTCGTCCTCACCCACGTGCAGGGTGTAGCCAATGGCCGAGACGCGGCTTTCGAGCTGCGCGGGATCGACTTGGCCCGAGACGAAGGCCCTGCCGGTCGCATAGTTCACCGTGGCGCTCTCGACGCCGGGGGTTTCCTGAAGCTGCTTTTCAACGCGTGCCGCGCACGAGGAACAGGTCATCCCGCTGACGGCATAGACTTTCGATTGCTGCGACATTTGCCCCGCCTTTCTCCGGCTCAACCCGAGCCGAATCTCTCGAGGGCGGCCACCAGTTCGGCCAGTTTCTGCTCGCGCTCATGGTCGGCGCCGGAGTTTACCGCCTCCAGGACGCACTCTTCGATGTGGCCGCTCATCTGCGCGGACTCGACCTTGCGGAGCGCGGCATGCACCGCGCGAATCTGGGTGAGCACTTCCACGCAGGAACGCTCCTCCTCGATCATTCTGGCGATGCCGCGGACCTGGCCTTCGATTCGTTTCAGACGCTTGAGCTGATCCGTTATGTCTGGTGGTGTCATAGCGCAATCATACCCATTGGGGGTATGACTTGCCAAGCGATGCCCATTCCCCGGGCGAAATAACGGGCGGGCGCGCTAGTTCTTGGGGACGGCCTTGAGCTTGGCCTTGCCGTTTTCGATGGAAACCTTGAACTCGACCCGCTTGCAGTTGTAGCGCTGCTTGATGGCGGCTACCTGCTTCTCGACGACCGATTGCAGGGCCTCGCGCGAGACGTTGCCCCCCTCGCCGGTCTTGGCGCGGGCAGCCATGTAGGCCTGGTGGAGGTTGTCGATGGCGCCGCCGCCCTTGGGTTTGGTCTGGCCGGCCTTCGCCCGTGCGGCCGCCTGCTTCTCCTTGAGGCGGTTTTCCTCGCGAAGGCGCTGTTTCTCGTGGAGATCGGCCTTGAAGCGGTCGCGGTAGTAGGTGCCTTCCTCGATCTGCTTGAGGGTCCGGGTGTAGTAGTTGTTGTCGCTGACCATGCGCTGGTTGAGCGAGTTGCGCCGGAACTTGACGGCGGTGTTGTTGAAGGTGCGGCGCATCATCGCCTGCATGTCCTTCTTCACCCTCTCCCACTCGTCGGTGGGCGGGAGCTTCTCGATGCCCAGGAAATACTGCTCCATGTGCTGACGAAGCAGCTTCAAGCGACCGTCGAGCTCGCTGAGCTCACTCATTGCGTCGGGTTCTTTGGCCAGTGCCACCGGACTTCTCGCCTCCACAAGGTTCTGGGATTCTCGGTAGGCCAACTATAGCGCCCGAAACCAGCTTTGCCCATGGGGCACTTACCCTTGCCTGCAAGGGCCCTGCTGGTCAGACTACGCGGGCTATGGCGCTGCTCGAATACGACATGCCGCTCTACCGCCCCCCCTCGGAGGGCCGGAACCTGATTCTCCAGGTCACGCTGGGGTGCTCCCACAACGAGTGCACCTTCTGCATGATGTACAAAACCAAGCAGTTCCGCGCGCGTCCCTGGGAGGAAATCCGGGCCGAGATCGACCGGCTGGCTCCCCATTTTCAGGGGGTCGACCGCATCTTTCTTGCCGACGGGGATGCCCTCGTGCTCTCGACGCGGCGCCTCACCCAGATTCTCGACCACCTCCATGCGCGCTTCCCGCGCCTTGCCCGGGTCACCAGCTACGCGACCCCCCAGAACATCCACGCCAAGAGCGCGGAGGATCTCGCCCTGCTGCGCGAGAAGGGCCTCACCATGCTCTACGTGGGCGTGGAATCTGGCGATCCGGAGACGCTGACGCTCATTGAAAAGGGCGCGACCGACCAGGAAATCATCGACGCCGGGCAGAAGGCCAACGCCGCGGGCATGAAGGTCTCGGCCACCGTGCTCATCGGCCCGGCCGGCAGGGAGCGCAGCGCCGAGCACGCCGAGGCCACCGCCCGGGTCCTCACAAAGATGCAGCCGGCCTACGGCAGCGCGCTCGTGATGATGATGGGGCCGCTCGAAGACGACTACAAGCAGATGATGGAGCGCCGCCGCGGCGGCCCCTGGAACTGGCTCGACCAGAGGCAGACCCTTGAAGAGCTGCGCGCGCTGGTCGCCGCCATCGACGCGCCGGCAATGGAGTTTCGCTCCAACCACGCGTCGAACTATCTTCCGCTTCGCGGGCGCTACCCCGAGGACCGCGCCGCGCTGACGCGGGTCATCGATGAAGTTTTGAACAACCCGGGGCACCCCGCCCTGCGGCCCGATCACCTGCGGGCGCTTTAGGAGCGAACATGCCTTCTTCCCGAGCAGTCACCCGCGGCGTCGTCGTCGAAGTCGAATCCGCCTTCAGCGAGGCCCATTCCGAGCCCGCCCAGGGCAACTGGTTCTTCCTCTACACGATCCGCATCACCAACGAAGGCGACGAGCCCGTGCAGCTCATCAGCCGCCACTGGATCATCACCGACGGCAGCGGCGGCGAGGAAGAGGTGCGCGGCCCCGGCGTGGTGGGCAAGCAACCGGTGCTCTCGCCGGGCGAGAGTTTCGAATACACCTCGGGCTGCCCGCTCACCACCACCGTGGGCTCGATGCGCGGCACCTACCAGATGATCACTTCCGAGGGGGAGAGTTTTGAGGCGCAGGTGGCGCCCTTTACGCTGAGCCTCCCCTACGCATTGAATTGAGGGACCTGCCGTGGCCACTGCAATGAACCGGCTGGAACACGCCATCGCCAGTTTCGACGCCGAGAACGCCAAGGACCCGCGCCTCGAGATCGAGGGGGACGGCAACGAGTATCCGCGCGAGCTGCTCTACCACCAGAGGCTCTCGCGCTGGGTCAAGAAGCTGCGCCCCGCGGCGCCCGAGCACCTGACTCTTGCCGCGCGTTGCCAGCACATCCGCCGCTGGGACATCCCCCGCAGCGACTACCCCACCGGCAAGAAGGGCTACTACAACTGGCGCACGACCCTCTACAAGCACCACGCCGACATCGCCGAAAAGATCCTGCGCGAAGTCGGCTACGACGACGAGATCATCTCCCGCGTGCGCGACCTGCTGCTCAAGAAGGACATCAAGGACGACCCGGACTCCCAGACCCTCGAAGACGCGGTCTGCCTGACGTTCATCGAAAACGGATTTGCCGAGTTCGCCAGCAAACACGATGAGGAAAAGCTCATCGGCATCCTGCAGAAAACCTGGGCCAAGATGAGCGAGCAGGGACGCTCCGCCGCGCTGGCGCTGGAGATGCCGGAAGACCTGCGCGCGCTGGTGGAAAAGGCGCTGGGCTAGGGCCTTCCCTCCGGCTTTTCAGAGCCCCTGAAATTGACTAAGCAATCACTCCGCGTTGCCCCCGGGCGGCGCGGGCTGCCGCTGTGGCGGCCACTGTATTCCAAGGAGAGACCCCATGAGCTTTGAGCTGTCCGAAGACCACAAGATGCTGCGCGATGCCACGCGCAAGTTCGTCCAGTCCGAGCTGCTGCCGCTCAATGTAGAGATCGAGGAGAGCAAGCAGATCCCCGAGGACGCGATGAAGAAGATGCGCGAGATGGGATACTTCGGCATCACCATTCCCGAGCAGTTCGGCGGCCAGGGGATGGACTATCTCTCCTACCTGCTCATTCAGGAAGAACTCGCCTGGGCCCACGACTGCTGGAACTACCTGCACAGCGGCAACAACGGGATCGGCGCCCAGGGGATCGTGCACTTCGGGACCGACGCACAGAAGAAGAAGTATCTGCCGCCGCTGGCATCGGGCGAGAAGATCGCCGCCTTCGGGCTGACCGAGCCGGGCGCCGGCTCGGACGCCCAGAGCATCGAGACCACGGCTGTCAAAAAGGGCGACAAGTGGATCCTCAACGGCCGCAAGCACTTCATCACCCGCGGCGCCATTGCCGAGACCTTTACCATCATGGCGGCCAATGACCGTGAAAAGCGTTCCAAGGGCGGCATCAGCGCCTTCATCGTCGAGAAGGGTTATCCGGGCTTCACCATCGGCCGCTCGCAGGCCTCCATGGGCGGCGACGTGGTCGCGCAGACCGAGCTCATCTTCGAGGACTGCGAAGTGCCCGAGGAAAACCTGCTGGGCGAAGAGGGCTACGGATTCAAGATCGCCATGAAGGTCTTGAACAACGGCCGCCTCTCCATCGCCGCGCGCTGTCTCGGACAGATGAAATACGTCCAGAAACTTGCCGTGAGCTACGCCAAGGAACGCATCCAGTTCAAAAAACCCATCAGCGACTTCCAGATGATCCAGCTCATGATCGCCGACAACGAGGTCGACATCGAGTGCGCCGAGTCCCTGCTCTACCCCACGGGCTGGAAGCTCGACCAGGGCGTCAACGTCAACCGCGAGACGGCCATCACCAAGCTCTTTGCCTCCGAAGCGGCCTGCCGCGTGGCCGACCGCGCCATCCAGATCCACGGCGGCATGGGCTACATGACCGAGACCGACGTCGAGCGGGTCTACCGCGATGCCCGTGCTTCGCGCCTGTATGAGGGCACCAGCGAGATCCAGCGCCGCATCATCGCCCGTGCGGCCATCGAAGACGACCGCAACTGGTAATTCTCATCCCCTCTCCCTCTGGGAGAGGGTCAGGGTGAGGGTTTTGTTACCGCAGTGCCCGAACCCTCACCCGGCGCTTTGCGCCGACCTCTCCCCGAGGGGAGAGGTTGATTCCAGGCTGCTCTTATGCCGCCTGACGCTCGCCAAGCAGGCCGCGGTTGATGATC
>JAGRBM010000345.1 GCA_020434085.1 Chrysiogenia bacterium
TGATCGACCGCTACGAAGAACTCGAAAAAGAAGTTCCCATCTTCGCCCTGCACGCCAAGACACTGGTCATCGACGGCGAGCAGCTCTTTATCGGCACCTTCAACCTCGACCCGCGCTCGACCAATCTCAACACCGAGATCGGCGTCCTGATCCGGAGCGAGAAACTCGCCCGTCAGGTCGAGGGCGCCATCGAGCGCGACATGCTGCCGGGCAATAGTTGGAACCCCCGCACGGAGAACCCCAACCGCAAGGCTTCCCTGTGGAAGCGCCTTCGCCTGCAATTCTGGGAACTGATGCCGATCGAGGAGTTGCTGTAGGGGGCTGCGCTCGATTTACTTGAGGTTGTCATCCTGAGCGCAGCGAAGGATCTCAACCAGTGGGCGATGGCAAGGGCCCATTCGTTCCGGTGCCTGCGCGGGCACGTTGAGATCCTTCGCCTTCGGCTCAGCATGACAGAATTAGAAGTAGCGAAGCTACTCCGAAAACTTCCGCTCTTTCCCGAAGGGGAAGAAGTCGGGCATGTCGGTGCTGACCTTCATGGGGTATTTGGGCGCGCGTTTTTCGAGGAAGCTCGTCACGCCTTCCTTTACATCGGCGTTCTGGCCCATGTAGGCAATGCATTTGGAGTCGAGCTTGTGGGCTTCCATCGGATGGTCGGCGCCCATCATGCGCCAGAGCAGGTGGCGCGCCATGGCGACGGCGACGCCGCTGGTGTTCTCGGCGCTCTCGTTGGCGATCTCACGGGCGCGTTCCAGCAGCTTCTCGGGGGGCAGCACCTCGGATACAAGGCCGTTTGCAAGGGCTTCGTCTGCGAGGAAGACGCGGCCGGTGGCCACCCATTCCATGGCTTTCGAAATGCCGGCGATGCGCGGCAGGAACCAGCTCGAACAGGCCTCGGGCACCAGGCCGCGGCGGCAGAAGACGAAGCCGAACTTCGCCTTCTCGCTGGCCAGGCGGATGTCGGCGGGCAGGCACATGGTGATGCCCACACCCACGGCTGCGCCGTTGATGGCGGCGATCACGAGCTTCTTGCACTCGAAGATGCGCAGCGTGACCAGGCCGCCCGAGTCGCGGTGTTCCTGGACCGTTTCGCGGCCGCTGGAATCGAAGATCTTGCCGCCGCCCTCGAGGTCGGCGCCGGCGCAGTAGGCCTTGCCCTCGCCGGTCATGATGACCGCGCGAACTTCGTCGTCGGCGTCGGCCTCATCGAAAGCCGCGATGAGTTCTTCGTGCATCTTGTAGGTGAACGCGTTCATGCGTTCGGGACGGTTGAGAGTGATCGTGAAGATCGCCCCGTCTTTTTGTGTCTTGATCGTTTCGTAGTCAGCCATTGATTCTCCCTCAGGCGCCCCAGTCCTCGTCGTCCTTCTTGTGCTGGACGATGGTGGCCTTGGCGTTGTCTTTCTTGGTGGCGAGGTTCCGCCAGGGGCCCAGTTCCTTCTCTGTGTAAAGCCCCATGCGCAGCGGTCCCTGCAGGATGATGCCGCGGTCCTGCACGGCTTTTTGTACGAGGTCGTGATAGCCGGCCAGCGCGTGGCCGGGGTGCTCGATGGCGCTCACCAGGATGGAGCCGTGGAGCACTTCGCGCATGCACTTGCGGATGACTTCGCGCACGCTCTCGTCGTTGGATGCGGCAATCGAATAGGCCCCGAAGAGCGTGCGCTTGCACAGCCGCCGCTGGGGCGTGGGGCTCTTGATGGTGATGCGCACGCCGTGCTGGTCGTAGGTGTGGAGCATCGCGCGGGTGCGATACTCTGGCATGTCGCGGATGCCCCCGAGCGATACGGTCTCGACCTTGTCGCCGCCGGGGATCTCCTCGATCTTCACGCCCTCGAAGAGCTCTTCGGGATCGACGTCCTCTTCCATCTCGTCGTCGTCGCGTTCGATGGCAAACAGGCGGAAGCGCTTTTCCTGTCCCTGCGTGTCGACTTCGAAGAAATAGGATGTGTTGATAAACGTCATCGCCGCTCCCCCGGTGCGTGTGCTGCCGGCAGCTTAGCCGCCCGCCTGCATGGCGCGAAGCTCCGCCGGGTCATGGGCACACACGATCTTCACGCGCTCTCCCTCGGCCCGAACCAGCTCGCGCAGGCGGTGCTGGTTGCGGCGGCGCTGCTTGTCATCGACGGCCGCGACCTGCTGGAAGGCGCGCAGCCCCCGCGGACAGTGCGGGTGGTGGCAGTCCATCTCGCCCGAATAGAAATAGGCATCCCCTGCGTGCAGGAGCCACTGGTCCGGCGAGACTTCGACGGCGACGCCGCCGTGGCCGCGGGTGTGGCCGTTGAGCGGGATCATCAGGAACTCCGGCGGCAGTCCGTCGAGTTCCCGCACCGCATCGAAGCCCATCCACGAATCGCCCTGCGGCGCGTGGCGGACCCAGTCGGGCCCGTGGGCCCACTGCACGTTGCGGTAGCGCATCTTCTCTTCGCGGGTGGGCGGGTGCGTGGCCGCGTCGAGCTCGCTTCCCAGCACGTGAACTCTTGCCTTGGGAAAATCGGGCAGGCCGCCCGCGTGGTCGAGATCGAGATGCGTCAGGATGATGTGGCGCACGTCGCTCGGAGAGAACCCGAGCGCCTTGACCTGCTCAAGGGCCGTGTCGCGCATGTGCAGTTGCGGGCGCGTAACGAAACGGATGGGGCCCAGGCGCTTGGAGTCGCGCACGTCGTCGCTTCCCATGCCGGTCTCGATGAGGACGAGGCCGTCCTCGGTCTCGACCAGCATGCAGTGGCAGATGACCTCGCCGGCCGAGCGGCCGGTAACCAAAGCGCCGCCGATCGGGCACATGGTCCCGCAGTTCAGATGATGGATTTTCATGGCAATTCCCTCTTCCCGGCCCGCACAGCATTTACCAGAGCGGCGAGATTCGCAACTCCCGGTGGCTGACTAGGCCTGGGACTGGGATGCCGCGGGCGCAGCGCCGGTTTCGGCGGGCTTTTCCGCGCTCTTCTGCGCCTTCGCCTCCGCCGCGCGGCGGGCCATGATCTTCTGGAAAATGTCCTGCAGATAGGGGAAGAGCTCGGCATTGAGGTCGATCTCGGGGTAGAGCTTGCGACCCAGCCCCTCGGCCACGAGCATCGCGACGCAGAAGACCGTATAGGTGGCGTCGGCGCGCACGTGGTGCTTGCGCATGGTGTTGGTGACCTTGGCGATGGCCACGGAGATCTCGATTTCGTTGAGCGGTTTGCCGAAGTAGGTGTTCACATACTCGGCGACGTCTTTCTCGTAGGCGTCCCAGTCCTGGATGTTCTGGTAGGGCGCGTAGTCGGCCATCAGCTTGGCGACCATTTTGCCGTCGTTCTGGGCCATGGCCATGAACGACTCCACAAAACGCTCGCGGTCTTCGTCGGTGAGCTCGGCCACCATCCCCAGATCGAAATAGCAGACCACATCGTCATCGAAGAATCGCAGGTTGCCCGGATGCAGGTCGGCGTGCACGAAACCGTCGATGTAGATCATCTGGAAAATGGCGCGCAGGCCCTGTCGGGCCAGTTCCTTGGGGTCGGAGTTGGTCTTGTCGATGTCGGCGAGCTTGTAGCCCTCGATGAACTCCATGGTGAGAATGTTCTCGGCGCAGTAGTCCTCGTAGAGCTTGGGGAAGATGACCTTCGGATTGTCCTTGAAGTTCTCGTGGAAGCGGTGGTTGTTCTCGGCCTCGTTGCTCAGATCGAGCTGGCCCCGGATGGACTTGGCAAATTCCTCGACCGCTTCGACGGGGGAAGTGAGCCGAATGCTGGGAATGAAACAGATCGAGCGGGCGAACAGATCCATCACTTCGAGGTCGAGTTCCGCTTTTTCCTTCACGCCCGGACGCCGGATCTTCACGGCGACCTTCTCGCCACTCTTGAGCTTGGCTTCGTGAACCTGCGCGACCGATGCCGAGGCAATGGGCTTGTCGTCGAATTCGGCGAAGATTTCCTCCGGCTGGCGACCGAAGGCTTTCTCGAACTCCGCGGGAATGAGTTTGGAATCAAAGGGGGGCACCGAGTCCTGGAGCTTCACGAGCTCGTCGATCATCCACGGCGGCAGGATGTCGGGCCGGGTGCTCATGATCTGGCCGACCTTGACGTAGGTGGCTCCGAGGTCCTCGAGCATCCGGCGGAAGCACCACGCCCCCAGGGTGAAGGGGCTCTGGGCGAAGGTGTCCTTGTTGGCGCCGGTCAGGAAGCGCAGGAAGGTGTACCACCAGAAAGTGAAGAAATACCGGATCGAGAGGAAGTAAGCCGCGATCAGGCGGGGCAGTACGCGGAAAAAGACCTTCATGCTTGGCTCCTGGAGTGCCGTGCGCGCCGGCGAGGCCGCTCGAATTGCCGGCTACGGTCGAAATATCGTCGGAAAGCGTGTGACGCGCGATGACACACGCGTCAGCGAAGATAGACCTTATCGGAGCCGCTGCCAAGCGTTTGAGCGGATCCGCCGGGAATCCCCGGTTCCGGGCGATCGGAAAAAATGCCGAACAAAAAACGCTTGACATACGATTTTTGTTCGGTATTATGCGTGATGTATTCGGTAATTGGAGTGAGGGATATGAACGAGCATACCAGCCAACCACAGATCAATATCGACTGGAGCGGCAGCCTGCCGGCCACGGCCGGGTGGGGCTACCGCGAACAATTCCGCGGAGCCGCCCGCGACCGGGTGCTCTCTTTCGTCACGGTCTTCGGCACGCTTGCCGGCATGATCGTCGCCTACCTCCACGGCTAATCGCCGCCCATCCCCACGTAACTGCCAACCCCTTCGGGGGACTTCTCCTTTTGAACACGCGGGACCGGCCCTACCCCGGCCGGTCCCGCGGCCCACGTTTGGGTGTTCGCCGAAGGCGCACCTCTCAGCGCCTCTCCCTTTAAGGGAGAGGTCGAGCGAAGCGAGGGTGAGGGGAAACTGCTCGGGAATCGCTAGCGTTTCTCGATCTTCTGAATGCAGCCCATGGTGACGCCCGCAATGTGGGGCAGGCGCAGGTTGCCGATCGGGTTCTCGAGCCAGCCGTTGAGCGTCATGCCCACGCCCAGGTCGCGGGCGGGATCGGCAAATCCGCCCGAGCCGCCAAAACCGTAGTGGCCAAAGCCGGTCTTTACCGCGCCGCGCGTGGTGTTCACGGCGTGATAGCCGAGGCGCCAGTACATGGGGATGGCAATGACCCGGTCGGCCCGCGTGGTCTGAATGACCGTTGCGCGCTCGAGCGTCTTGCGCGAGAGGAGCCGCACTCCCTCGAACTCCCCGCCATTGGCCAGACAGGCGTAGAGCTTGGCCAGGGAACGGGCGGTGAAATTGCCGTTGGCTGCCGGAATCGAGGCCATCAGCACGTCGGGAGCCGAGAGATCGAACTCGCTCATACCCACGGGGAGCAGGGCTTCGGCAATGCGCTTGGGAGAGACGCCGATGCGGCGCAGCAGGGGTTTCAGCAGGCCGCGCGGCGATTTCAGCGCCTTGCGGCTCTGACCCACCTGCTGCCGGTTGGGTTTCTTCCACAGAAGCTGCGCGGCCCGCGGCACTTCGCTCTCGGGCACGGCCAGATACAGGCCATCGAGCCCCAGTGGCTCGGCAATTTCTTTCTGTACGAACTCCGAAAGGGGCGCACCGGTCACGCGGCGCACGAGCTCCCCGATGAGATGTCCGTAGGTAAGCGCGTGGTAGGCGTGGTGCTCGCCGGGGGCGTGCTCGGGCGCGGCCTTTTCCATGGCCTTTGTCACCAGGTCCCAGTCCTTGAGGTCCTCGGCGTGGGAGACGAGCGCGCGCACGTTGTAGAGCCCCGCGGCGTGGGTCAGGCAGTGGGCAATCGTCGTGCGTTCCTTCCCGTTCTGTCCGTATTCGGGCCAGTAGCGCGTGACCGGATCGTCGTAGTCGAGCAGGCCGCGGTCGACGCACATGTGCAGCGCCGTGCTGGCCACGCCCTTGGTGGTGGAAAAGCTTGTCGCGATGGTGTCGCGCTGCCAGGGGTTGCCGGCGCTGTCTTTGGCGCCGCCCCAGATGTCGACGACGCACTTGCCCTTGTAGTAGACGGTGGCGGCGCAGCCGCCGGGCAGGCGCTGCACCTGCCACCGCAATGCGCGCGCGACCGGGTAAAAGTCGGGATGAACGAATCCGTCGAGCATGTTGTGAATCCCCCTGGGCTGCTGGGCGCCAAGGGTATTACGAATTGCTGACGCGCTGCAATGAAGGGGAGAAATTAGCCACAGAGGGCACAGAGCTCACGGAGAAAAGGGCAGAAAACCAAAACAGGATGCACAGGATAAACAGGATTTCTGATCCTGCCGGTCCTGTGCATCCTGTAAAAAAGCAGTCTTTGCTCTCTGTGAACTCTGTGCCCTCTGTGGCAAAAACTCTTAGCGCCCGAGGCGCTTTTTGACCTCGTTGGGCAGGGCAAAGCAGCCGCGGTGGATGTCGCGGTTGTACCACTTGCAGCTCTGTTCGATCTGCTCGGCGCGATCTTCCTTGATGGCCAGGTGGTCGCCGTCGACGGTGCAGTAGGTCCAGGTCCAGTAACCCGCGCCGTAGATCGGGACGTAGCCGAAATATGGGTCGGCCTGGCCGAAGACTTTTTCGAGCAGAAGGACAGTCTCGTAGAAGACGTCCTTGAAGAGCAGGGGATTCTCGCTCTGCATCACGAACACGCCGCCCTTGGCCAGCATGCGCTTGCAGTTCTCGAAGAAGGACTCGTTGAAGAGCCCCTCGGCCGGGCCCACCGGGTCGCTGCCGTCGAGGATGATGACGTCGTAGGGCTCGTCCTTCGTCTCTTTGACGTAGGCGATGCCGTCGCCGACCACGAGATCCAGCCGCGGATCGTCCCAGGCGGTGCCGATCATCGGAAGGTGTTCTTTGGACTGCTCAATGACGAGCCCGTCGATCTCCACCATCTTGCAGAACTTCACCTGGGGGTAGCGCAGCACCTCGCGCACGGTTCCGCCGTCACCGCCGCCGATGACCAGCACGCGCTCGATGTTCGGCGCGGTCGTCATGGCCGGGTGGGCGATCATCTCATGGTAGAAATACTCGTCGCCGGCGCTGGTCTGATACAGGCCGTCCAGGGCCAGCGTCGTGCCGAAGCGCTCGGTCTCGAAGATCTCCACCTTCTGGAAATCGCTTTTGCCTTCAAAGAGGCGCTTTGTCACTTTCAGTCCGAAGCTCAGGTTGTCTTCGAACTTCTCTACGTACCAATCATCAGCCATCGGGTCATCTCCGCGGTTCGCAGTAACGCAATTTGGGGATTTTGGGAAGCCGCGTGCCCGGATTTCGCAGCGGCGTCACATGAAAAGGCGGGGCGAACGCGCTCTCACGTTCGCCCCGCCGCCTGGATCAACAATCAGGGAGTCGGACTCGCCCGGGCTACGGACGCGCGCCCATGGCCCGCTTGCGGGGCAGGCGCAGCACGTTCTTCGCGCGCGGACGAAGGGTCTCGTGACGGCCGAAGATGATGCCCGTGGGGGCCGGGCCCTGCCCGCGGTCGAGGACCATGATTTCGGCCTCGTGCATCTTGAGCCCTTCACCGAGGACTTCGCAGGCCAGTTCGGGATTGCACTCGCCGCAGGTGTAGAAATCAGCAGCGGCATATCCGTTCTCGGGCCAGGTATGAATTGAAAGGTGGGATTCTTCCACCACGACCACGCCGCTCACGCCTTGTGGGGTAAATCGATGGAACAAGGTGCCCACCAAGGTGGCACCCGCGGCCTCGGCCGCTCGCTTCATAAGCGCTTCAATGTGGTCCTTGTCGTTGAGAAGGGCCGCATCGCATCCATGGAACTCTGCAAGTACGTGACGTCCAGTCGTATTCAATTCATTTTCCTCCTTCCCATCGCTCGTTGGCGATGCCCCGTCCTTGCCGACCCTCTGTTGGCATGCGGGGCTTGGGAGGGGCCTAATCTACGGATTGGGAGCGAAATTTCAACGAATTTTTGGGGTCTGGGGGGCCGTAGGGGCTCTGACGGAAAAATTGTTACAAAAGGTTGTTGACCCGCCGCGTCATTTTGCGCGACCCCGTGGGGGTATGGGGGCGCGATTAGTCTCCCGGTAAAACAGAAACACAAGTAATATCAGATGCTTGCCTGATGCCAGCGGTGGGGCAGTCAGGTGGCCGCGCAGGGTATTTCCGCAAAAATGAGCGAGGCCTCGACACTGCCGATTTCGGTAAAAAAATCGGGAAATTTCGGCTCAATCGGCGTATTTCACGGAGCACCCGTAAGCTTTGGTGGCGCTGGTGGCCACCGGCTTTCCGGCAAGCAGGGCATCGAGGGCATCGGCCACATAGTTCTTTGCCCCATCCACATCCGCCAGATCGGTGGTCGGGCGATCATCGATTGCGCCCACGTAGGCAAGCGTTCCCTCGGGGGTGATGACGTACATGTGGGGGGTCGCCTTGGCGCCGTATTTCTTTCCGACCGCGCCGCTCTCGTCGATCAGGACGGCGCTGGCATTCGAGCCCCTGGCCTTGCGCTGGGCCTCGGTTTCTTCGGGACTGCCATGCCCCTGCTTGCCCGGGGCGGACGAGATAACCGAAAGCCAGACTACACCCTTTTCTGTGTAGCGCTTCTGCAGCTTCTGCATGTTGCCGCTCTTGTAGTGCTTCTTCACATACGGGCAGCCGTGGTTGAGCCATTCGAGGACGACGTACTTGCCCAGATAGTCGGCCAGGGAAATTTCCTGCCCGGTCGATGATTGAAGGGTGAAGGCCGGTGCGGGCTCTCCAGGCTTGAGCGCCATGGCGGGCGGCGCGCCTGCGAGGGCGAAGACGAGCGCAAGGACAGGCAGGCGAATTTGGCGCATGGGATACTCCTTTGCAGGTGTCTCCAGTCTACCCCAGGACGCGCCGGCGCATTCCAGGAATCCGGGCAACTAAATTCCCTCGATCAACTCGATCACTTGCGCGCGCGTGAGCACCGGTGGGAGTACCTGCGGAGTGGCGCCGGGCCTGCCTGGATGCAGCACATAGAGCGGCACGCCGCTTCGCCCGTAGGACTCGAGCGTCCGGGCAATCTCTTCATCGCGGTTGGTCCA
>JAGRBM010000346.1 GCA_020434085.1 Chrysiogenia bacterium
CAACCAGGACACGCCGCGCCAGAGCCTCTACCTGCTCCACGACGGGCTCTCCCACGTGCAGGTGCTCACCGAGGCCCTCTTTCACAAGGAACGCATCGCCTACAACGTCTTCAAGGCCGCCGGTGAGATCATCCGGCGTGAGATCCTGCTCAACAAGTATTTCAATCCGCTCCAGCAGATGGCCTTTTCGCCCACCTACGACCGGATCCACAACCGCATCATCCGGGACATCGTGCGGGCCATTCCCCACGCCACACTCCAGCGGCGCATCTCGTTCGTGTTTCTGGCCTTCTTTCGGCTGCTTCATTACCTGCGCTTTATCAATCCAAAGAGCGCGGACCTCGGATACCTCAAGAGCTCGCTGCTCGTCTTTGCGCTCATCCGCAGTGAGGCCCGCGCCGTGCTTCCCTATCTCGAACACGGCTTCAAGGACCAGCTCTTCGACTTCGAGGGGAACCTCGAGCCCGACCCCAGCATGGAGATCATCACCGCCGAGGTGAACGACCACTCGGTGGCGCTTGCCGCCGAACTCGACAGCCTGGCCTACCAGATGACGATGGAGCTCCAGAAGGTAAGCGCCGAGGAACTGGCCAACGCCTCCGAGATCACCCGTGTGCTGCAGCTTCGCGGCATGGTGGAAAATGCCCACGGCATTCTGCAGGGATTCTTCCAGCAGGCGGTGGTGAACCTGGCCCGCATCTTCGAGCCCGACATCGAGGGGCGCACCATTTTTCCGCACTTTGAATCGCGCAAGGCCCAGTCCAAGCGCCTGCTCGAAGACGTGATGGCTTTCCGGACGATCATGAGCCTCTTCGAAGAGCGCATGGAGACCGACCCCAACCTGCAGATCTACCCCCACGCGGTGGCCTATCTCAAAGCGCTCAAGCGGTTCCTGGAATACTTCAAGGACAACACGATGCTGCTCTTGCGCTTCAACGACCTCACCGAATTCGGCGAGTTCCTGCGCGTGGTGCACATGCTGACGGCTTCGCAGCTAAAAGACGGCCAGATGATGCAGGCCTTCCTGCTGCGCACCAAGCCTTTTCGGATTTACGTGGAGACAACGATTGCGCAGATTCGCCAGCGCGAGGATTTAAAGAGCGTCGATCCCAACATGCGGCGCGTGCGCCACCTTGTGGAGACCTTCCTCGCCCAGACGGCCTCAGACGAGGCGCAGGCGGCGAGCACCAATCCCTATCAGAATCCCCAGAGCGCCGAGTAAGAGCGGCCAGTCCCCCCAGAGCGCGTAGGGAGTCGTCGCGTCGCGGGCGCTGACTGTCCCGCTGAGCACGCCCTGCGTGAAGATCGGCAGCGGCTCGCTCTCATAGCGCCCCAGCGGATCGATGATCGCGCTGATTCCCGTTCCGGCGTTTCGAATGAGATAGCGCCGCAGCTCAATGGCGCGAAGGCGTGTCTGCTCGATGTGTTGGTACGGCGCCTTGGTGCGCTGGAACCAGGCGTCGTTGGAGACGTTGACCAGCACCTGGGCCCCCGCTCCCACCAGGTCACGGGCCAGCCAGGGGTAGAGAGATTCAAAGCAGATCATGGCGCCAAGCTTCGCGCCCTTTACGTCAAAGATTCCCGGCTTCTCGCCTGGCGAATAATCGCGGGGCACCTCGGCCGGGCGCGGGAAAAAAGGCGCGTTGCTCAGCGGGTTGTACTCGGCAAAGGCCAGCAGCTCGATCTTGTCATAGCGCGCGACGAACTTGCGGCGCGGATCGAGCTGAAAGATCGAGTTGAAGTAGAGCGGTTCGCCCGCGTTGGTGAACTCCGCATGAGGGCCGCCCAGCAGGAAGTGGGCATCATGCTCGAAAGCGATCTGGTGAATGCGCCGCTGATACTCGTTGCCCGGATCGGTG